>NZ_JBIASO010000017.1:48252-177397 GCF_042890865.1 Streptomyces sp. NPDC002018 | reverse complement strand
CCACCCCCCAGGTCATCCGTTCGACAGGGGGCAACAGTCATGCCGAGCCCGGAGGCCAGCGGCCCTCTTGCAGGACCACAGAAAACATAACGGGGCTCAGGGCCTGGGGGACCCGACGGCTTGGCGGGTCTGAGGGCTTGACGGGCGGCGGGGCTGTGGCTCCGCGGGTTACTTCACGCCGGTGAGATGCGCGTACGCCACGACATTGCTCTTGTAGCCGGTCTTCTTCGAGAAGCCGCCCCCGCAGGTGATCACCCGCAGCTCCGCCCGGTCCGAGGACCCGTACACCTTGCGGTCGGGGAAGCCGGCGTTGTCGTACACCTCAAGGGCGTCGACCGAGAAGACGGCGGTACGGCCGTCGGCGCGGGCCACTTCTATCCGGTGGCCCTTCTTGAGCTTGCCCAGCTCGTAGAAGACGGCGGGTCCGCGCGCGTTGTCGACATGACCGGCGATGATCGCGGTGCCCTTGGCGCCAGGGGAGGGGCCGTCCTTGTACCAGCCCGCGACATTGCGTACGCCGGTCGGCGGTACGTCGAGGCCGCCGTCGCGGTCCAGGCCGAGGCCCAGGAGCGGGGTGTCCACCTTGATCCCCGGGATGCGCAGACCGACGGGGGCGGCGGACGACAGCGGGGCGGCGGCGGGTGCGACGCGGTGCCCGGAGCCGGTGCTGGTGCCGGAGCCGCTGCCGGTGCTGGATCCTGAGCCGGGGTTCCCGAAGGACTCCGAGGCGGGCGGCTCGGGCGGGGTCACCTCCTCGGAGCCGTTTCCCATCAGCCAGATACCGGCACAGAGGGCTATCGCTATCGTCCAGCTCGAACCGCCCCGGTGCCTGCTGCAGTAATAGCCGTAGCCCTGCTTGTGGTTGTAGCCGTATTTGCTGTCGTAGTCGTACTCACAGTTGGCTCTGCAACGGCGGGCACTGCGGTAGTAGCTCATGAATGCTGTCCTCCGGACGAACGTTCCCGGCATGGGGGGAACTGGATGAGGTTCCCCGCCCCGGTCGGCGACGTGCGTGACAGGGGCGGGGACATGAGGCGGAACCGGGGCCGTGGAGACCGGCCCTCGTCAGCTTTCCTGCGCGCCGCTCGCCCGGCGGCGCAGGCGCAAGGTCCCGCCGACGGCGGCAGCGGCCACAAGGGCCGCCCCCGCCGCGATCTGGGTGGTGTCGGGGCCGACGCTGCCGCCGACCCCCGATCTCACATGGCCGCGCGGCTCGCGGCCGTGCTCCACGAAGAGTTCACGGATGACCTCCCTGCCGTTGTCGCAGCGCACACCGATGCGGTGCGCACCACGTCTGACCTCGTGCGGCACACGGAACCGACCGACCAGGACCTCCCGGTCGGCGGCGCGCTCCAGCCGGAACTCCCCGCCGCCGACCGATCGCGCCTCACCTTTGGCGCCGCCCTCGCGGCAGGCGGTGGTGCTGACGGAGACGAGGGTGCCCGGACGCGCGACCTTCGGAGAGAACTCCAGACGGTCGAGATCATCCGCGGCGGCTGCCTTCACGGGGGCGCACAGGGAGGTCAAGCCTATTATCGAGGCGGCCGCCAGCGTGGTACCGGTCAGGCGGGCGGTGGGGCGCATGTGATCCTCCGAGGCAGCGCGGTAGTCGTCACCTCTGAGATAAGGCGCCCGTCGGCGCGTACGCCTGCTGATGGACGATCAGATTCGCCCGTCGGGCCCGGCGCATCCTGCCAAACGGTGGGCGTCTTCGCAGGTCAGAGCGGCTGACACGGCGTCACTCGGGCAAGCTGTCCGGCACGCGCCGAATGGGTGACCGGGGTGCCGCCGTGATCAGATCCGGTCCCACTCCACGCTCTCGTACAGCTCCGTCACCGTCTTCAGCAGAGCCGGGTCGCCCGGGAGGACCGTCCCGTCGATCCTGGTCACCGGGGCGACCCCGTGCGAATTGGTGACGAAGGCGGCGCGGAACAGGGGCAGGTCCGCCAGGGTGACCCGGCGCCGGACCGACGGGAGCCCGGCGTCCGGGAGGCGCGGTTCCAGCAGCGCCATCGTGATGCCCGTCAGGGCCGGGGCGTCCGGCCATACGACCGAATCGCCGTCCCAGAAGGCGATATTGGCGATCGCGCCCTCCGCGACCACGCCGCCGGGGCCGGTGAGCAGCGCGTCGTCGAACCCCGCGCGTTCGGCGAGCCGGCCGTAGTGGATCTGCGCGAACCCACCGAGATGCTTGATGTGCGGGACCGGGCGCAGGTACGGGACGGACATCAGGCTCTGCGCCCTGCCGTCCAGGGCGGCCGGCGGCCGTACGGTCACCATCAGGCTGGTGCTGGTGCTGGTGCTGGTGCTGGTGCTGGTGCTGGTGCTGGTGCTGGTGCTGGTGCTGGTGCTGGTGGTGCCAGTGGTGTCTGTACCGCCGGTGGTGCTGCGCGCGTGGCCTGTGCCGGTGGTGCTGGTGGTGTCGGTGGTACCGGTGGTACCGGTGGTGCCGGTCGTGTCGCCGGTGCGGCCGGTGTCGGACGGTCCGTCCTGCCGCTCGTGGACATACACCCGGGCCGACGCGTCACGTACGCCGTCGAGCGCGTGCCGGAGCGCCGCCCGTACGCGCTCGCCGTCCAGGCCCGTACCGAACAGCTCACGGGTGGCGGCGTCGAGCCGGGCGAGATGGAGGTCCATCCCGCGTGCCCGGCCGTCCCTGATCTGGAGGGCGGTGAAGTGCCCGTAGGTGTCCAGCGCGCGGAGACGCAGATCGGCCTCGGTGGCGGGCCGGCCGTCGACCTCGACCAGCAGGTGCGGTGTGGCAGTCGTCATGCTCCTCACCGTACGACGTGGTGCGGAGCGGATCCGTCGGCGGCCGAAGGGTGCGGCGGAGATGCGTACGGTGCTGTACTACCGCCTGGCTCCGCCCCCGCCGGCAGTCCGCACCCTGCCCGGAGCCGGAGCCGGAGCCGGAGCCGGAACCGTCCCCGCCCTCGTCCCGAAGGAGCCAGCCCCGTGCCCCCTGCCGAGTATCTGACCGTGCTGACCACGATCGACAGCGCCGCCAGGGCCGACGAGACCGTCGCGCCATGAGTGCGGGCGCCGCCGAAGGGGCGGGACAACTGCCCTTCTTCGTGTACGGCACGCTCCGGCCGGGCGAGCCCAACCATGATCTGTGTCTGCGGGGCCGCACGGCCCATGAGGAACCGGCTCGTCTGGAGGGGGCGGTGATGTACGACGGCCCCGGATATCCGTACGCGGTCGAGGCCCCCGGCGGCGTCGTGGGCGACCTCATCACGGCGATACCGGGGGAGTACGGCGAACTGCTCGCCGTACTGGACGAGTTGGAGGAGTACTTCGGGGCCGGTGATCCGGCCAACGTCTACGAACGGGTGGCTCGCGAGGTCCTGTCGGCCGACGGCACCCCGGTCAGGGCCTGGGTGTACTTCGCGGCGCCTCGGGTGGGCCGTGAACTGCGGGCGCGGGGACGGCTGATCGCGGAGGGCGACTGGCGGGCGTATGTCGGTCCGTACTCACCCACCCACCGGGACGCACCGGCCGGATGACGGTCGGCCGGGTCATGGCAGGCCGGATCGCGGCGGACCGGATGACGGTCGGCCGGGTCATGCCGGCTCCGGCGGTTCCTGGGGCTCGGTGCGTTCCACCCGTACCGCACACACCTTGAACTCCGGCATGCGCGAGGTCGGGTCGAGCGCCGGGTTGGTGAGCGTGTTCGCACGGCCCTCGCCCGGCCAGTGGAACGGCATGAACACCGTGTCCGGCCGGATGCCGTCCGTGATTCGCGCGGGCGCCACCGCCCGGCCGCGCCGTGACACCACGGCGACCGCCTCCCCCTCCACCACCCCGAGTTGGGCCGCGAGCCGGGGGTGCAGCTCCACGAAGGGGCCGGGTGCGGCGGCGTTCAGCTCGTCCACCCGCCGGGTCTGCGCGCCTGACTGGTACTGGGCGAGGACCCGCCCGGTCGTCAGCACCACCGGATACGCGTCGTCGGTCTCCTCCGCCGACGGCCGGTCGACGACCGGTACGAAGCGCGCCCGCCCGTCGTCGGTGGCGAAGCGGTCGAGAAAGAGCCGCAGGGTACCGGGGTGCGGTCGCGTGGCCGTAGCCGTAGCCGTAGCCGTAGCCGTAGCTGTGGTCCTAGCCCTCGCCGGGGCTGAGGCAGGGGCCTTCTCCTCCGACGGACACGGCCAGAACACCCCGTCCTCCTCGGCTATCCGGCGGTAGGTGATGCCCGAGTAGTCCGCGGGACCGCCCGCCGACGCACGGCGCAGCTCCTCGAAGACCTCCTCCGGGTCCGCCGGGAAGCCCTTCTCGTGGCCCAGCAGTCCGGCCAGCCCGTGCAGGATCTCCAGATCGCTGCGGACCCCCGCCGGTGGCGCCGCCGCTCGTCGGCGCAGCAGCACGCGGCCCTCCAGATTGGTCGTCGTACCCGTCTCCTCCGCCCACTGGGCCGCCGGGAGCACGACATCGGCGAGCGCCGCCGTCTCCGAGAGCACGACGTCCGCCACGGCCAGGAAGTCCAACGAGCGCAGCCGCTGCTCGACATGGGCGGCGCGGGGCGCGGAGATCACCGGGTTCGACCCCATCAGCAGCAGGGATCTCACCTCCGTACCGAGCGCGTCGAGCAGTTCGTACGCGCTGCGCCCCGGGCCAGGAAGCGTGTCCGGGGATACGCCCCACACCCCGGCCACATGCGCCCGCGCCGCCGGATCGTCCAGTCGCCGGTAGCCCGGCAACTGGTCCGCCTTCTGACCGTGTTCACGTCCGCCCTGGCCGTTTCCCTGGCCGGTGAGACAGCCGTAACCGGAGAGCGGCCGGCCCGCCCGTCCCGTCGCGAGACAGAGATTGATCCACGCGCCCACCGTGTCCGTGCCCTTGGACTGCTGCTCGGGGCCGCGTGCCGTGAGAACCATCCCCGACTCCGCGTCGCAGAACAGCTCCACGGCACGCCGCAGTTCGGGCACTCCGACGCCCGTGACACGTTCCACCAGCTCCGGCCAGTGCGCCATCGCCCCGGCCCTGGCCTCGGCCCAGCCGGTCGTACGGTCCCGGATGAACTCCTCGTCCGTACGCCCCTGCGCCACGACGAGGTGCAACAGCCCCAGCGCGAGCGCCAGATCGGTGCCGGGCCGGGGTGCGAGATGGAGATCCGCGTGCTCGGCCGTCCTCGTACGGCGCGGATCCACGACCACCAGCGTGCCGCCGTTCTCGCGCAGCTCCGTCAGATACCGCAGCGCGGGCGGCATGGTGTCGGCGAGATTCGACCCGACGAGGACAACGCAGCCGGTGCGCGCGATGTCCGCCAGCGGAAACGGCAGACCACGGTCCAGACCGAAGGCCCGCTGATGCGCGGCGGCGGCCGACGACATGCAGAAGCGGCCGTTGTAGTCGATCTGCGACGTGCCGAGCACGACACGGGCGAACTTCCCCAGGGTGTACGCCTTCTCGTTGGTGAGACCGCCGCCCCCGAAGACCCCGACCGAGTCGGCGCCATGGGCCGCCCTGGTACGGGCCAGCCCGGACGCGACGGTGCTCAGCGCCTCGTCCCAGCCGGCCGGTTCGAGCCGGCCGGTGGCGGGGTTCCTGATCAGCGGCTCGGTCAGCCGTACCCGCGAGGAGAGCAGCGCGGTCGCGGTACGGCCCTTTCCGCAGAGCGCGCCCCGGTTCACGGGGAAGTCCGTGCGCTCCACCACCGTCAGTCCTCCGGAGCCCCGTTCTCCGCCGGACTCCAGATTCATCCCGCACTGGAGCGCGCAGTAAGGACAGTGGGTGGGGACGGTGCCGGAGGCGGGGACGGGGGAGGCGTCGGTCATCGGCTCAGCCTGCGGCGAGGGTGTTTCGCGAACGCCCGCACCCGGTTACGCGGCCGGTACGCACACCTCCGACCGGCCGTCACCCCTCTGTGAGCCCCGCGCCGCCGCGCCGCCGGGCCGCCGGGCCGCCGGGCCGCCGGGCCGCCGGGCCGCCGGGCCGCCGGGCCGTGCAGTTGTGCCGCCAGGCCGCCTGGCCGCCGCGCCGCCGGGCGTCAGCGGACGCGGCCCACCCCGAGGGCCTCGGTCACACTTGTCTCGGCCGGTCCGAGGAAGGTGGGATCCGGCCGCAGCAGGGCCTCGGCCGCCGCCTTGCCCGAGGCGAACACCTCCCGTATGCCGCCGTAGTACCAGGTCACATCACGCCGCTCGGTGACCCCGACCCCGTACGACTCGATCCCCGCCGACCGGCAGAGCGCCACCGCGCGCCGGACATGGAAGCCCTGCGTGACCAGCACCGCACGCTCGACGCCGAATATCTTCCTGGCCCGTACGCAGGAGTCCCAGGTGTCGAATCCGGCGTAGTCACTGACGATCCGGCCGTTCGGCACGCCCTGCTCGATGAGATACGTCCGCATCGCGTCCGGCTCGTCGTACTCCACCCGGCTGTTGTCGCCGGTGACCAGCACGACCTTCACCTTGCCCGCGCGGTACAGCTCCGCCGCCGCGTCGAGGCGGTGCGCCAGATACGGCGACGGCCGCCCGGACCGCAGCCCGGCCCCGAAGACCACGGCGACATCCGCGGCCGGGACATCGGAGACCGTACGGACCCGGCTGTCGGCGACCGCGTGCATCCAGGTCGAGGGCATCAGCGCCAGCACGCATCCGAGCATGACCGTCCGCACCGCGCGCCGCCGTCCCTGCCGGGTGCGCGGCCACCACGTGCGTCCCCGCAGCCGCTGCAATCGCAGCGCCCGCAGCGCCCGCAATGCTCGCGGCATCCGTGGCAGCCGTGCCGACCAGGACGGCTCCGCCGCCCCCGGTGTCACCGCATCAGGTGTCGCCGCACCCGGTCGTGGCCCACCCGGTCGTGGCCCACCCGGCCCCGGCGCACCCGGTGTCGGCACCCCCGGTACCGGTACACGCGGCCTCGGCGCACGCGGGCGCGGAACACGCGGGCGTGACAGCTTCGGCAGTGGCATGGCTCCCCCTGACTGGGTCGTTCTTTTCTCCTTCTCTACGACGAACGGCGGCGCCGATCAGTTCGCGGGGGGTATGGCGGGCGCCCAGGCAGCCAGCAGCAACGACTCGGCCGCGGCCGACGCGTACACCGCCGCGGCCAGCCAGGCCAGGGCGAAGCCGCCGGGATCGGCGGGCAGCAGGCGCCCGAGGACGTCGTGGCGCCGGTCGGCCGCCGCCTCCGCCAGGGCCTGTACTCGTTCCGCCCCGGTGGTCAGGCCCACGGTCCTGAGCCGGCGCGGCAGTTCGCCGTCCGCCGACACGGCGGACACCGCACGGCCTCCCGCGACCGCGCGGTCCACCGCCCTGCGCAGCAGATCCAGCTCGACCGGGAGCGCGGGCGGCGCCGAGGCGACCGGCACGGCCGACGGCATCGCTCCGAGCGGAGCCGCCCCTGCCGCAGGACCCCCGGAGCCCGCCGGACCCCCCGAGCCGGCCGGACCTGCCGTGTCCGCCGCCCCGCCCCCCGCACCCGTCGGGGTGACCGGGGCGGCCGGGATGTGTGAGCGGTGGAGCCGGCGCAGCCCCAGATCCGTCCGTACGGGCTCCCCGTCATGGCCGGTCCAGGACGCGGCGAGCACCTGTACCCGGTCGGGCCGGTCCGGCACGACCCGGGCGATCAGCCGCAGCGCCAGACCGGAACGGCCGGCGAGCAGCCGGAGATTCTCGGCGTACGGCAGGTCGGGCCGTTCGTCCGGTGCCGACAGCCGGAGCGTGGGACCGCCCGACACGGCGAAGCCCGCGCCGGTGTGCACCCCGTCGAGGAAGAGCAGATCGCCGCCCGCCGTACGGGCCTCGGCCGGCTCGGCCGACCAGCGCAGCGCCGCCGCCAGTTGCTCCACCGGCGGCCGCTCCCAGAGGGCGGCGAGCGGCGCTTCGTGCCAGCCCGCACCGGCGGCCCGTACGGAACGGACCTGCCCGCCACCACCGATCCGGCCGTCCGGCGAGACGGTCGGCGCCGTCAGGATCACCCCGCCTCCGTCGCCCAACTCCCGCAGCGGAAGCGCGCACCCGCCCGGCACCGGAGTACCGGACGCCTGGAGCGCGCGCTCCGGTCCACCGGGAGCGACATCCGACACCGTACGGAGCGTGCCGTCGGGGGCGAGGGCGTACACGGTGGCACCCGCGTACCCGGAAGCGGTCACCACCGGCTCGGTGAACACTCCGTACAGCCGGAGTGGTCCCTCCGGCCGGTAACTCCTGCGCGCGGGGGAGAGGGCCGCAGCCGGCCGGCGCACCAGATCCAGCAGCTCGGCCAGCTCGGCGGTGAGCGTGGACAACCGGAACGCGGGGTCGTCGGAGCGGGCCTCGGCCAGCAGCCGCGCGATCCGGACGGCGGTGGCGGCGGGGCGGTACAGCCCGGCCAGCCGCGCCGAGTGCGCGGCGTGGAGCAGCTCGGCGCGGTGCACGGCACCGGAACCGGCGACGCCCGCGACCAGGACGGCCGTCACGGCATCACGCAGGGCGCCGAGCGCGGTGGACTGAGCGGCACTGAGGGTGGGTTCGGCGAGGCCCGGGTGCGCGCCGGCTCCGGTCCCTTCCCGTGTCTCCTTCCCCGCCTCCTTCCCCGTCCCCTCCCCTTCCGTGTCCGTGTCCGCCTCCGCGCCCTTACCCGCGTCTGCCTCCGTGTCCCCCCTGTCCCCTGTGTCTTCCTTCCCGGCTTTCTTCCCCTCCTCCTCGAACGTCTCCTCCTGGTCCTCCTCCACCGCCAGGGGGGCGCTGGACAGCACGGCCGCGCGGTGCAGACAGGCCGGGGCCAGCAGACAACTGCACACGGCGTGGTCGTCGGCGGCCACGATCCCGGCCGTGACCTTCAGCGTCACCGCCGTGTCGTCCGCGACACGAACCAGCACACCGTCCGGATGCGGCTCCACCGGCCATCCGGCCGCTTTCGCCACCGCCCCGTCGACCCGCTTGCGCAGCCGGGCGGGCAGCAGATCGAGCGCTGCGGCGGCCACCGCGGCGGTCACCGGCGGCAGTACCGCCGTGGCATCGGTCATCGGTGCGCACCTCCCACGCGTTCGCCGACCCAGCGGGCCAGCTCCAAGGGGCTCAGCGCCGCGACCGGCATCCCCGCCCCCACCAACTGCCCTGCCACGCCCGCCGAATAGCGCGGCCTTCCCTCGTCGTCCAGCGAGGCGCACCCCAGGACATGGCATCCCGCGTCGACCAGCGCCCGTACCTCGGAGAGCAGCGGGGAGACCGGACCGCCCTCCTCGAAGTCGCTGATCAGCACGACCAGCGTGCGGGACGGTACGGTCACCAGATCACGGGCGTGGCGCAGCCCGCGCGCGATGTTCGTCCCGCCGCCGACCCGCACTTCGAGCAGCAGGCTCAGCGGGTCGTCCACCTGGTCGGTGAGGTCCACCACCTCGGTGGAGAACGCCACGAAGTGCGTGCTCACCGCGGGGACACCGGCCAGCACGGAGGCGGTGAGCGCCGCCCAGATCGTGGAGGCCTCCATCGAACCCGACACATCCACGACCAGGACCAGCCGCCAGTCGGCCGCCTTGCGGGCGCGTGTACGGAAGACCGGCCGTTCGGGCAGGACCGTCACCGCTCCGGTGTCCGGGTCCCGCCGGGCCCTCGCCAGATTGGCGCGCAGCGTACGGGCGAGATCCAGCGGGCCGCCGGGGCGACGGGTGGGGCGCGGATGGGAGAGCCCGGTCAGCGCGGGGCGCATCCGGTTGGCGAGCGCCTCGGTCAACTCGGCGACCAGCCGCGCCACCAGGGGCCGGAGCCGGGCGAGCTGGGACTCGGGGAGCCCACCCGCGTACGACAGGACGGTACGCAGCAGCTCCACGGAGGGCCGCGCCGAGGCCGGGTCCAGCTCCAGGGCCGCGTCGAGCCGGCCCGCGTCGGCGGCGGCGGCGAGCACCTCTTCCCGGACACCGGGCCCGAACAGCGCGGACAGCTCCTCCGACCAGGTCCGGACATCGGGATACGACGCCTCTGACCCGCCCCCGGACCCGCCGTGGCCGCGCTCCTCGCCCTGTGACCCCTCGCCGCGCCCGTAGCCGTACAGCTCGTCCAGCGCCGCGGCGAGCCGTCCCGCCTGTCCGCTCAACCCGCGCCCCCGCCCGAGCAGCAGCCGCCAGCGCTCCCCGGGAGCGAGCGCCGCGTCCGCCGGGCGCGCGACATCCCCGGTGGTGCCGGTGCCGCCTGCCCCCGCGAGTGCCGTTTCCTCCGCTCCGGTACCGACGGACGCCGTTACTGATGCCGACGCCGACGCCGACGCCGACGCCGATGCCGGAGCAGCCACCGCCACAGCCAAGGGTGCAGCCGTAGCCGTAGCCGTAGCCGTGTCCGTAGCGGCCGGTGTGGGCCGTGTGCCCGGCGCCGGAGTCAGGCCGTGTGCCGCCAGCGCCTCCCGGCCCGCCAGATCCGCCGAGGCCAGAAGGGCCAGGGTCACGGGATCCGCCACGGAAGCGGGAAGCGCGCCCGTCGCGAGCCCCGTACGGTCCTCGACCGTGGCGAGCAGACGCGATCTGGCGGCGGGGGAGAGGGTGTCGAAGCCCGCGCGCAGAGCAGGCAGCCGGTCCAGGAAGGGACGGTCGGGGAGGGCCTCGACCCGTTCCAGCAGCGGGTCCAGCGCGGCGCCCGCCTCCAGCAGCGGACCCGCCGCGAGCAGCACCCCGCTGAGAAAACCGGCCAGATCGGTGCGGAGCGCGGGTGTGGCCGCGCTGTCCACACGGGACGCCAGCCGTGTGCCGAACTCGGCCGCGTCCCGCTGTCCCAGCAGCACCCGGGCCGCGCCCGCCGCGCCCCGGATCAGCGCTGTCCCCTCCGTGTCGAGGCGGGCCAGCGCGGCATCGAGCCGCAGGCCACCGCCGAGCGCCGTGGAGGCCCGGTCGGCCAGTGAGACCAGCGCCCGCGCGTCCGCCGGATCCGTGGAGCCCGCGAGCCCGTCCAGCGCGCGGACGCCGGCCGCGGCCAGCTCCTCGTACGCCGAACCGAGCATGGCCCGCTCCCACTCGGGGGGCAGTCCCGGCAGATGCCCGGAACCGATCCGGTCCAGCAGCGCGAGCCCGGAGAGCAGTTCGGGCAGGGTGCCGGCCGCGGGCAGCAGCCCGGCGGCCTCCGCCAGCCGTTCCGCGGCGAGTGCCGGCAGCCCGCAGCGCGCCGACTCCTCCAGCCCCGCGAGTACCTCGGCGGCCGTGGGCCCGCCGGCCCGGCGCTCCGCCGCCCATCGGCGGCGCAGCACGCCCGCCGCCGCCTGATCGAGCGTCACCCCGTGCACGCCCGCCACATCGAGCATCGCCGCCGTCGACGGGGACCAGGCCACGGACCAGCGGGTGCTCAGCGACGCGGCGTCGCCCACGCCCGCCACCCCGGTCTCCTCGCCGTACGGGACACGGCAGACCGCGAGCCTGCGCAGGCACAGCTCACGGCGCCGGTCCAGTTCGCCGCGGTGCGCGTCGAGCCGTAGCTCCCGGCGCTCGGGAGTGGCCGGCGTGGGCAGCGACAGCGTTCCGAGCAGCGCCTCCACGGCCGGTCCGAGGCCCGAGCGGGGCGTCCCTGGCGCGAGCCGGCCCTGCCGGTTGCCCACCAGGACCTTCTCCATGGCGGCGGCCACGACCCGGCCCCGACCGAACAACTGCCCCTGGGTGAGGACGGTCTGTGCCGCCTCCGCCAGCTCCCCGCGCCCGGCCGCGGGCAGGCCGCGCAGCGTGGCCAGATCCCTGGCGACCCGGACCACCTCACGGGCGTCGGCCGGGCCGCTCGGGTGCCCGGCGTCCCGGATCCCCGCGCAGATCCGGACGGCGGTCGCCGTCAGCAGTTCGTCCAGCAGCGCCGGATCGCCCGCCGCCCGGTGCACCCCCCGCTGCCACTCCGGGTCCTTGATCCCCGCCGGATAGCCCGACCGCTCGTCCAGCAGCGCGTACGTGTACGGCACCAGCGAGGTCACCACGGATCGGCCGTCCCGGCCCGCCCGGCCGCCGCCGCCCTGGGCGGCGCGTCCCGTGCTGCCCGGGGCTCCACCGGTCGCCGTACCGACAGCTCCCCCCGTCCCCGCACCGGCGACCCCCGTCCCCGCACCCGCGACCCCCGTCCCCGCACCGGCGGAGAGCGTCCTCCTCGCCGCCCCGTCCCGCTCGTCCGCCGCCCCGTCCCGCTCGTCCGCCACGCCGTCCCGCTCGTCCGCCCCCGCGCCCGGCAGCAGTGCCGGGGCGTGGAACGCGCCGATCACCGCCGCCGTACGGCGGCCCTTGTGCCCGGCCAGCCGGCGCCGCATGTTCGCCTCGCGCCGCAGGTCGTACGGATCGACTGGTCCCGCGTCGGTCCTGAGCGCCCAGCCGACCAGCAGCGCGGCCCGCCGCAGCGCCTCCGCGCCGGAACCGGGAGCCGCCGACTCGACCAGCCGGTCCCACAGATCGTCCCCGGGCCGCCCCCCGGCCCGCGCCCGCAGCGCGGCGGAGAGCGTCCCCCTCGCCACCCCGTCCCGCTCGTCCGCCACCCCGTCCCGTTCGTCAGCCGCCCCGTCCGCCACCGCGTCCGGTACCGGTCCTTGCCCCGGCGACGGCGAGGGCGACGGCGAAGGCACCGGCACCGGCATGGGCACCGGCCCCGCGTCCAGCTCCCGTACCTCCTCCGGTGCCTCGTCCCTCGCCGCCAGCGGAAGATCGAAAGGAACGACCTCCACCCCCGCCTCCCGTGCCCAGCGGATCGCCGCCAGCTCCGGCGAGAACTCGGCGAACGGCAGGAACACCAGCCCGCCCGCCCCGTCGCCCCGGCTGCCCGCCAGGGCGACCGGAGGCACCGTCGCCGGGTCGGCGAGATACGGCAGCCAGGACGCGAACTCCTCCGGCAGCTCGACGAACAGCACCTCGGGCGCCGCCTCCGCCAGCATCGCCGGGACGGCCGCGGCCAGCGCCGGGGAGTGGTGCCGCACCCCGATCAGATACGGCTCCCGGCACCCCGCGAGCCCGGCCAGCGCGTCCGCGACGGTCCCGTCGCCCGGTTCAGCCCAGCTCATGGCGCAGCTCCCACAGCGTCCGCCACAGCGGAGCGCCCGCCTCGGCCCGCCGGCGCACCGGACCGTCCCAGTACCCCAGCAGCCGCGCGTGGTCCGCCGGATCGTCCTTGCGCACCGTGCCGAGGAGATGGCCGGGCAGCGTACGGACGACATCCCGGCCGTCGCCGAGATACGCCGCGCCGAGCCCCATCGACGTGGCCACATGGACCGCCTCCGCCGTGGACATCACCGTCGAGGGGCGCTCGATCTCCCAGCCCTCCGCGCTCCGGCCCGTCCGCAGGTCCCGGAACGCGGTGACCAGCGCTTCGAGCACCGTGTCATCCACCGAGAAGGCGGCCCCGCCACGCTCCAGCGCCGCCGTCGCCTGGCCGCGCACCAGCGCGGTCTCCGCGTCGAGATCGTCGATCGGGCCGACCGTCTCGAAGTTGAACCGCCGCTTCAGGGCCGCGGACATCTCGGAGACGCCCTTGTCCCTGAGGTTGGCGGTCGCGATCAGGGCGAAGCCGGGCACGGCGTGGACCGTGCCGTCCCCGTCCTCCCCGCCCGCCAGTTCGGGCACCGACATACGGCGCTCCGAGAGGAGCGAGACCAGGGAGTCCTGCACCTCGGGCAGACAGCGGGTCACCTCCTCGATCCTGGCGACCGCGCCGCGTGTCATGGCGGTGAGGACGGGGGAGGGCACCAGGGCCTCCCGGCTCGGGCCCTTGGCGAGCAGCATCGCGTAGTTCCAGCCGTAGCGGAGCTGGTCCTCCGTGGTGCCCGCGGTCCCCTGCACGGTGAGCGTGCTGGTGCCGCACACCGCGGCCGACAGCAGCTCGGAGAGCATCGACTTGGCGGTGCCGGGCTCCCCGACGAGCAGCAGCCCGCGCTCACCCGCCAGCGTCACCACGCACCGCTCCACCAGAGAGCGGTCCCCCACGAACTTCCGTGAGATCACGAGCTGTCCGCCGTCCGGAGCCCGCAGCGGCTCACCGTCCGTGCCGCACACGAACAGCACCACCGCACGGGGAGTCAGCCGCCAGCGCGGCGGCCTGGGCCCGCTGTCGTACGACTCCAGGAACGCCAGCTCCGCGGCGTAACGGTCCTCGGGCAGTTCGAGCTGCCGCCCCGGCGGTGTTTCCATGTTCGCCGCCCCTGTGCCTGTCGTCCCCGGTGTCATCGCCTGCCTCCTCGGCCGCTCCGGCCCTGGAACTCCTCGAAGCCCGGTGCGTCACCCTCGACGACCCGTCGCCACGCCGCTTCGAAGAGCGCGGGCACCGGCCGGTCCGGCACCACGAAACACGGCCGGTGCCAGGGCACCAGGGCCGTCTTCCAGCTCTCCGTGGGCAGGCGCGGTGTCTGCTGCTCCAGCCAGCCGCCGGGCAGGAAGAGCGTCCGTCCCGCCCGCGCCCGTTTGGCCTCCACCACCAGTTCGGTGGCGGCCAGTTCGGCGCGGGCCTTCTTCAGCCGGGCCGGCTTCCACCCCGTCCAGGCGGCCTGGTGACGGTCGGTCGGGTCGGGCAGGGCGAGCAGCATCAGATACAGCGCCGCCGCGTCCTCCGAGAGCCCGCACCGCTCCACCACCTCGCCCACCAGCTTCGGCACGCTGTGCAGCGGGTCCTGCTGGGCGCCGGGAGGGCCGTCCGCCGTGACCAGCTCCATGAACTCCTCGCCGAGCAGCGTCCGCAGGGCCTCCAGCGACGGCACCGCCCCCGCCGTCGCCGCCAGCAGTCTCAGATCCGGATGGTCGGGACCACCCCCGTCCACCCCGCCCTCGTCCGTGCCACTCCCACCCGTGCCACCGGCACCGGCACCGGCACCGGCACCGGCGGCCGGCAGCAGGGCCGAGGGCCGCACCCAGACGTCGTCCCAGTCCCGTCCGTACCGCGTCGGTGTCAGCACCAGCGCCGACGACAGCTCGATGATCTCCTTCTCGCCGGTGTCCCGCTTGGGCCCCAGACCGAAGGCCTCACGCAGCCGGGGTGACACCGGGTCGTAGGCGGAGTCCCGGCTGACCCCCAGATCGAGCAGCAGCCCCGGGTCGGCCAGCCGCTCCCGCAGCATCCGCACCGTCACGGGCAGGACCGCCCGCAGCGGGTCGCCGTACGGCAGCCGGTACGCGAGCCAGCGCACCACGTCGACCATGGAGTTGAGCGAGGACCCCGTCAGCACCAGCCGCGGATCCACCGGCTCCAGCGCACCGTCGACCATGCGCTGCTCGGTACGGCTCGTGAGCTGCGGCTGCCACTCCGGATTGAGCACATCGTTCACGACGGTGCCGCCGCCGATCTCGGCCACCATCGGACGGATGAGCGAGGCCGGGGTGGGCCGTCGCCTGCCACGCGCCGCCGTCCAGGCGCTCACCAGCGGCTCCATCGCGAAGCCCGTGGTCCACAGATCCGCGACCCGCTCCGGCTCACCGGGCAGCAGCAGGGCGGTGAACGCTTTCCGCTCCCCGATGCTCAGCGTGGTCAGGGTGGAGACCGCCACCTGCGCCTCGGCCTTCTTCGCGCCCAGCGGCTCCAGATACTCCGGCGACACCGTCTCCTGGCTCCCGTAACCGCTCGGCCCCAGGGAGCCGAGATGGAACAGGGCGGCCGCCGCGGGGATGATCCCGACCCGGTCCGCGAAGTCCGCCGCCCGCTCCGGGCGGTACGGCAGCGGCCCGCGCTCCCGCACCAGCTCCACCAGCCGCCGTACCGCCGGCGCCCTGACCGGGTCGTCCGCCGCGCCCAGCACCTCGGACTCGACGACCGTGCAGCCGTCCCAGCCGCCGAAGGCCCCGGCCGGGTCGTACTCGACGCAGTGCCAGTACGCCTCCTTCTCCTCCTCCCGCAACTGGCCGAGGACCAGCAACCGCCGCTCCCCGGCGTGCCGCACCTCTCCGGTGCGCTTGGTCTCGGAGCCCCCGGGGATCCGCAGCTCCACCGTCCGCAGCCGCCCGCGCGGGTCGATCAGGAGCGCGTCACCGCCGGCCTCCACGGTCAGTGCCGCGTCGAGGAACTCCAGGAGCGCGGACCGGTGTTCGCCGGAGGTGGCGGGGGAAGCGGCACGCAGCGCGAGGGCCGCCATCCCGGTGCCGCACAGGTTCACCCATCCCTTGCCGGCGTTCCTGACGGCCAGGCGCTCCGGGACCGCGTCCCGCGCCAGCAGCCGGGGGAGCAGCCGGACCTGTTCCAGGATCGTGGCGCTGCCCTTCGGCACCCGCTGGTAGTAGTACCGGTAGGTCGGACGTGCGAAGCCGTGGTAGGCGTGTCCCAGGATCTCGTCGTGGGCGTGGGTGACCTCGGTCCCCCGAGGGGTGTCGTCCCGCCGTCCCGGTGCGGCCCGCTCGGCGAGCGTGCCGATCCGCCTGCTGTGGCCGGCCGCCTCGGACACCAGTCCGGCCACGCCTGCCACCAGGGCGGGGTGGGTGATCTCCGGCAGGATCCGGCGCACGGCCGCGGCCGCCTTCGTCCCCCCGGCGACGGCCGCCAGCAGCTCCCGCGCGTGCGTCTCGGTCACCGCGCGCAGCGCGTCGGAGCCCCGCTCGTCCCGTGGCCGCAGCGCGTGCCAGTGGCCCAGCGGTGCCACGAGCGGGGTGCCCGCCGCGTACACGCCTCCGCGAGCGCCTTCCTCCACCTGGGCGAGAAGGACGCCCTCGGTGTCGTACAGCGAGACCGAGGCCGAGAAGCCGGAGGTCTCCCGGGGATGCAGCACGGCCCCGCCCGGCAGCCGCATCGGCGGTACGGGAATGCCGTGGCTGACGTGCTCGACGCGCGCGCCCGGCGGCATCGGCACGGCGGGGCTGCGGCTGCCGTCCACCGAACACGCCGTGAGCGTCCGCCTCTCGGGGTCGTACGTCACCCACCAGCCGAGCAGACCGTCCTTCGTGCCGAACGGCGAGGACTCCAGTCCGGGCCGTACGGGAAGGAGCCGGCAGGCCCGCTCCAGCAGCCGTACGCCGCCCTCCGCCAGCGCCGAGTCGAAGAAGGCGGGCACCGACACCCGGCCCCTGCGGGCCGAGCCCGGGTCGTACTCCCACCACCGGCTCTCGTGCAGCACCCAGACGGAGATACCGTCGGAGGCGACCTTGCGGCGCTCCTCGGCGAACGAGGTGTCCCCCGCGTACACGGGCCGGCCGCCGTAGCAGCGCCCGCCGTCGGGGAGTTCGAGCGAGGGGATCTGGGAGTCGGTCCAGTGGTCGTGCAGCGCGCCCGTGGGGGTGAACACCTCGGAGGGACGGCCCGACCACAGGGCCCGCCGGTCGTCCCCCTGCCCGTTGGCGATCAGCCACTGGCCGCCGGCATAGCGGACCGTGGTCGTGTCCCAGGTCTGGACCGACTTCGTGGGCAGGGGCAGGACGCGCCGGTCCAGCACGGCCGTCGGCCCGACCGCCGCGACCTGGGTGCCGACCCGGACCAGCAGGGCCGGCCAGGCGTCCCTGACCCGGTACCACCTGTCGCTCCGGTAGCCGTAACGCTGACCCGACGCCTTCGGGTCGACCTTTCCGAGCCCCGGCAGCGCCTCCTCCAGGGCGGGCCAGCCCAGCTCGTCGAGGATGCCCGCCCGCAGCGTCCGCGCCAGGGCGGGAGCGGGGGAGAACGCCGTGATACGGCCCACCGCCTCGGGCGCGGTGGCCAGCACGGACGGCGAGGAGAAGCGGGCCAGCCGGGTCAGCAGGCCGTCCAGTTCGGGCAGTCCGAGGGGCCGCGCCAGATCGTCGGCCCGGTCGCCCAGCCAGTCCACCAGCGCGGTGCGCAGCGCCGGATGACCGGTGATCCGGCCGAGCCGCTCCGCGCCGTCGCTCTGCTCGGCCAGCCGCTCCACGCCTTTGCGGACCAGCGGGCCGAACCGTGGGTCGGAGGTCAGCGCCTCAAGATCCCTGCGCCCCTCCCGCCCGTCGCCGAGCCAGTCGTCCAGATTCAGCCCTCCGGCGTTCTCCGGAGGACCGGTGACCGGCACGCCCCACGCCAGACAGGCGTCGAGCAGATCCAGGTCGGCCTCGACGCGCCGGCCGTGGGCGCTGAGCAGCCTCACCGGTGTGCCGTCCGCCACCAGCCGCTCCACCAGCCGTTCCACCAGGGACACTTCGGCGGAGAGCCGCTTGGAGGTGCGCCAGCCGCGTTGGCGGTGCCTGGCCCACGCGGACAGCCACTCGGCGGCCGGGACCGTGCCGTCCACCAGCAGTTCGACGGCCCCGCACTGCTCCAGCAGGGCCAGCCAGGAGGCGTCGAACTCCTCATGGCTGTCACCACCCGTGGCCGGAAGCAGCGCCAGCAGCCGCTCCCGCACCGCGCGGTCCTGCGCCGCGACCGCCCGCAGGGCGGGCAGCGCCGACTTCCAGAAGCTCGCCGCCGCGCGGTTCATCGGGCCGGTGTGGATGATCTCCGCGAGCAGCGCCCGCTCCTCGGCCGCCGCGTCCAGCCCCGCGCCCTTCGCGAGGCGCCGCAGATCCTCCAGCATGCCCGCGTACGGGGGGAGTCCGGCCGCGCACCGCTCCAGCGAGACCGCCTTGAACTGTCCGTACGCCTCGGCGGACGACAGCCGGTCCGTCAGCCCCTTGGCGTGCTCGCGCAGGGCCTTGCCGGTGAGCGCGCCGGCCCCGGCGAACTCCAGGAAGACCTCCCGCAGCCGCTCCTCGTCCACCGCCAGCGCGTGCCGCTGCTCGGCCGCCCGCGCCTTGCCGAAGAACACGGACGCGTGCTGACGGGACTCGACCGCCAGGAAGAGCCGTGCCACCTGTTCGTAGTAGGTGGGCAGGAAGTGCGGTACGGAACGGTCCAGCCGCTCGCCGATCTCGTCGAACCCCTCTTTCGCCAGCCCCGGTTTGGTGGCGACGAGCCGGGTGAGCCGCTCCATCTCCTTGACCACGGCGAGCGCGTGATGGCCGTTGGCCGGGTCGTGCACGAGCGCCCAGGCGGGGAAGCCGAGCGACTGCCCCTTGACCCGGCCGACCTCGACGGCCTCGGCCGCGCCGAACCCCAGATACTCCAGGGCGAGATCCTCCGCCGCGCCGATCGCCCCGGGCACCAGCCGGACCACCGCGCGATCGTCCAGCGCGGGATGTCCGTACGCGCGTGCCGTCAGCGTGTCGCCCTCGGCGCCACCGAGCGGCAGCACCGCCCCGGCCTCCAGCAGCTCCTTCTCCCGCGCCCGGCCGTCCTGTGTCTGTCCGTCCCGCGTCTTCCGGTCCTGTGCCAGACCGTCATGCGCCTGGCCGTCACGTTTCTGACCGTCACGTGCCAGACCGTCATGCGCCTGGCCGTCATGTGCCTTTGTGTCCGGCAGCGTTCCGCCCGCCAGTCGCCCGTTCACAGCGCCCCCTCCTCGTCGTTCTCGACCACGCGGCCCGCGTACACCAGCGCGGCCATCCGCTCACCCTCCGACCAGGCGACCGGTCCCACCTCGGCGGTCGGCAGCCGCCGCCCGGCCGGGTCACGCCACTCCAGCGAACCGGTCAGCGTCTCCCCGTCCGGATAGTCGTCCCCCACCCAGTACGCCGCTTCCAGCTGCCGGCCGTTCTCCACCAGCGGGCACACGGCATAGCCGCCGCGCACCCGGTAACCGAGCGAGACCGCGCGGGTCGTGGCGTGCCGGAGCTGGGCGAACTTCCCATGGGCGTACGCACGCCACTCCTGCGCGGTCGCGCTCCCCCCGGCCTTCCCGGCCTCGCCGCCCTTCCCGGCTTCCCCGGCCTTTCCGGCCTCCCCGACCGGGTCCGGCCGCCGCCAGACCTCACGGAAGAGCTGCTCGGCCCCCTGCTCCACCCCCAGCTCGGCGGCGAACTCCCGCAGCTCCGCCAGATCTTCGAGCAGCACCGGGTGCGGAATCAGCACCGTGCCCACCTCGGCCGGATCCAGCCGCACCGAGTCGCCGTCCAGATCCACGATCCCCAGCCCCCGCACTGGATCCGCGTCCCGCAGGAACCCGGCGCGTGCGCTGTCGGCCGAACCGTCGGCGGCCACCGGCGCCACCACCAGATCCCGCAGCACCGACTGCCAGGCGGGATCCGGCCACACCCGCGCCAGCAGCGCCACCGGAACCGGCAGCGAACGCACCAGCCAGGTGTCCACCTGCTCCCGGCACTCCCGCGCGTGCCGTTCGAGCCACTCCGCCAACTGCCGCAGCCGGACCACCTCGGCGTCGTCCCTGAGCTTCGACGGCACCTGTTTCAGCGTGCGGCCCGCGGCGTTGCGGCACAGCACCCGTGTGCCGTCCAGCGCGACGGCATACCCGCCCGACGTTTCGATCCAGCCCATGGCAGGACCCCTCCCCGACCTTCCGGTTCCGAACGGGCCTCACAGTAGGAGAAGGGTCTGACAACGCCCCCGCGCCGCCTGTGAGGTGGTGGAAAACCCGTGTCACCCCCGGTGCAACGGCCCGGCAACCGGACCCCGGCAGGATCGGGCGCATGACGGACTCGCCCTACCCGGACCCTGAACACCGGGAGTACCGGGAATACCGGGAGTACCGGGAGTACCGGGAGGACCGGGAGGACCGGGAATACCGGAAGTACGACGACGGGCCACCGCCCGCCGGTCCCAGCCTCGTCGTCGTCGCCCACGGCAGCCGTGATCCGCGTAGCCTGGCCACGATCAGGACGCTCCTCGACCGGGTCCGCGAGCTGCGCCCCGGCGTGGACGTACGGCTCGGCCACATCGAGATCGACGAGCCCCTCCTCTCCGACACCCTCGCCGGCCTCGGCACCGGCCGTGCCGTCCTGGTGCCGCTGCTGCTGAGCCGAGGTGTCCACATCAAACGGGACCTCCCGGCCGCCGCCGCGTCCGCGCCCCGGCTCGACGTCCGGATCGCCGCCCCGCTCGGTCCGCATCCGCTGCTGGTCGAGACGTTGTACGCGCGTCTCGTCGAGGCGGGCTGGCGTATGGACGACAGCGAACACGCCAACGAGCCCGACGGCGAACACGCCAATGAGCGCGACCGCGCCCCCTCCGCCACCGGCACGCGCGCCGCCACCGGCCACGGGACCCGCACGAGGCGAGGCGCCGCCGGCGTCGTCCTGGCCGCCGCCGGATCGCGCGACCCGCAGTCCGCCGCCGACACCCGGCGCACCGCGGACCTGCTCAGCGAGCGCCTCGGGGGTGTGCCGGTCGTCCCGGCCTACGCGTCCGCCGCGTCGCCCACCGTCCCCGAGGCCCTCCGCGCCCTCGCCGCCCGGGGCCACCACCGGACCGCGGTCGCCTCGTACTTCACCGCGCCCGGACACTTCGCGGCCCGCAGCGCCGCCGCCGCGCCCTGGATCGCCGCGGAGCCGCTCGGCGCGCACCCGGCGATGGCCCGGCTGCTGCTCCACCGCTACGACCAGGCGCTCACCGCCCCGCACGGGACCACCCACCGCCGGCTCACCCTTCTCCAGGCCTCGTGTCTCCAGGCCTCGTGTCTCTAGGCCTCGTGGCGCTTCCGGGCCTCCCGCGCGCCTGTGCGTAACGGGCCCCGGGACATCGCCCGGCTGTCCGCTGTCCGCTGAGGCTTACCTCCGCTGTCCGCTGTCCGCTGTCTGCTGTCCGCCATCCCCAGACCCCCGTACGCCCCCCGCTTCCGGTTACCTTCGGTGCATGGCAGGCACCACTGGCACCACCCCTCCGCACATCGCCACACCCACGGGCGGCTACGACCACAGGTCCACCGAGCGCTGGGCCCCCGAGCCCGACAAACGTCCCGGCCGCACCGCGTTCCAGCGCGACCGCGCGCGCGTGCTGCACTCCGCCGCGCTGCGCCGGCTGGCGGGCAAGACCCAGGTGGTGACCCCCGGATCACAGGGCCGGGAGTGGGACGCCAGTCCCCGTACCCGGCTGACCCACTCCCTGGAGTGCGCCCAGGTGGGCCGGGAACTGGGCGCCGCGCTCGGCTGCGACCCCGACCTCGTCGAGGCGGCCTGTCTCGCCCATGACATGGGCCATCCGCCCTTCGGCCACAACGGCGAGCAGGCGCTCAACGACTTCGCCGCGGACTGCGGCGGCTTCGAGGGCAACGCGCAGTCGCTCCGGCTGCTCACCCGTATCGAGCCCAAGCGATTCGTCCGGTTCGAGGAGACGGGCGATCCGGTCAGCGTCGGGCTCAATCTCACCCGTGCCACCCTGGACGCCGCCACCAAATACCCCTGGCCGCGCGGCGCCCATCCCACCCGGCCCGACTCGGTGAAGTTCGGGGTGTACGAGGACGACCTGCCCGTCTTCCGCTGGGCCCGCGAGGGCGCGCCCAAGGACCGTGTCTCCTTCGAGGCGCAGGTCATGGACTGGTCCGACGACGTGGCGTACTCGGTCCACGATGTCGAGGACGGTCTGCACGCCGGCCATGTCGACCCCGCCGCGCTCACCTCCCCGACCGAACGGCGCGAGATCTGGACGGTGGCGATCGGCCGCTATGTGCCGTGGGACACCGATCCGGGGGAGCTGTCCGCCGCGCTCGACCGGCTCATGGCGCAGGAGTGGTGGCCGCGCGGCTACGACGGTTCCGCCGTCGCGCAGTCCCGCCTCAAGGACGCCACCAGCCAGCTCATCGGCCGGTTCTGTCTGGCCGCCGAGACCGCGACCCGCCAGGCGTACGGTACGGGCCCGCTCACCCGGTACGCCGCCGAGCTGGTCGTCCCGCGCGCCGCCCGGCTGGAGTGCGCGGTCCTCAAGGCCGTCGCCGACCGCTATGTCATGCAGCGGACCGAACAGGAGATGCTCCGCGCCGACCAGCGGATCGTGCTGGCCGAGCTGGCCGAGGCGCTCACGGCCCGCGCGCCGGAGGGGCTGGACCCGCAGTTCCGCGCGCTGTTCGACTCGGCCGCCGACGACCGGGCGCGCAAGCGCGTCCTGGTCGACCAGATCGCGTCCCTCACCGACGCGGCGGCCCGCTCCCTGCACACGGGGCTGACCGCCCGTTCCTGAGCGCCGCCCGCCCGGCCCGGGTGACGCTCGCGGATCAGCGACATGCGCCTCCTCATGCCTCACCGCTCCCGGCCCGCGCCTGTACGAAAGTAGCCAGATCACATCAGTGATACACACCCGTGGAGCGCTCCCTCTTTCGCCATCACGCTCCGTGCGGGACGCTCGCAGATGGCGGCAGCGCGAAGAGGAGGCATCAAGTGGTCGACGCACATCAGACTTTTGTCATCGTCGGCGGTGGGCTGGCCGGGGCGAAAGCCGCGGAAACCCTTCGTTCGGAGGGTTTCACCGGCCGGGTGATCCTCATCGGTGACGAGCGCGACCACCCGTATGAACGTCCGCCCCTCTCCAAGGGCTATCTGACCGGCAAGGACCAGCGGAACAGCGTCTTCGTGCACGAGCCCGCCTGGTACGCCCAGGCCGAGGTCGAACTGCATCTCGGCCAGACCGTCACCTCCGTCGACCGGGAACTGCGCTCCGTGCATCTCGGCGACGGCACCTCCGTCCGGTACGACAAGCTGCTGCTGGCCACCGGTGCCGAACCGCGCCGCCTCGACATCCCCGGCACCGGGCTGGCCGGGGTCCACCATCTGCGCCGGCTCGCCCACGCCGACCGGCTGCGCCAGACGCTGGCCGCCCTCGGCCGTGACAACGGTCATCTCGTGATCGCGGGCGCGGGCTGGATCGGTCTGGAGGTCGCCTCCGCCGCCCGTGGCTACGGCGCCGAGGTCACCGTCGTCGAGTCCGCGCCGACCCCGCTCCACCATGTCATCGGCCCCGAGCTGGGCCAGCTCTTCACCGAACTGCACCAGGAGCACGGCGTACGGTTCCACTTCGGCGTCCGGCTGACCGAGATCACCGGCCAGGACGGGATGGTCCTGTCGGCCCTTACGGACGACGGCGAGGAGCATCCGGCCCACGATGTGCTCGCCGCGATCGGCGCCGCCCCGCGCACCGCGCTCGCCGAGGCCGCGGGCCTCGCTCTCGCCGACCGGGCCCAGGGCGGCGGCATCGTCGTGGACGCCGCGCTGCGCACCTCCGACCCGGACATCTACGCGGCCGGCGATGTGGCGGCCTTCCCGCTCACGGGCCTGGGCGCGGGGCTGTCCGGCGCCCGGGTACGGGTGGAGCACTGGGCCAACGCCCTCAACGGAGGCCCGGCCGCCGCCCGCGCCATGCTCGGCCAGGACGTCACGTACGACCGCGTTCCCTACTTCTTCTCCGACCAGTACGACCTGGGCCTGGAGTACTCGGGATGGGCACCGCCGGGCTCCTACGACCAGGTGGTCGTACGCGGCGACGCCGGAAAGAGGGAGTTCGTCGCCTTCTGGCTGAAGGACCGCACGGTGCTCGCCGGGATGAACGTCAACGTGTGGGACGTCACCGAGGACATCCAGCGGCTGATCCGCTCCGGTGCGCCGCAGGACCCCGAGGCGCTCGCCGACCCGAGCGTCCCGCTCGCCTCCCTCGGCGGCCACCCCGCCTGACGACCGGACCGGGCCCAGGTGTGTCCCTGCCGTGTCCCCGCGCCCCCGTAGTATTCACGCGTGGCAGGCAGGATCAACGATGACGACGTGAAGGCGGTGCGGGACGCCGTCCCGATCGACGCCGTCGTGTCCGAGTACCTCCAGCTGCGCAGCGCGGGCGGCGGCAATCTGAAGGGGCTCTGCCCCTTCCACGACGAGAAGTCCCCCTCCTTCCAGGTCAGTCCGAGCAAGGGTCTCTTCCACTGCTTCGGCTGCCAGGAGGGCGGGGACACCATCGCCTTCGTGATGAAGATCGACCATCTCTCCTTCTCCGAGACGGTCGAGCGGCTCGCCGCCCAGGCGGGCATCACCCTCCGGTACGAGGAGGGCGGCTACAACCCGGCGAGCCAGCGCGGCGAGCGTACGCGGCTGGTCGAGGCGCACCGGATCGCCGCCCGGTTCTACGCCGAGCAGCTCGGGAGCGCCGAGGCCGAGACCGGCCGCGCGTTCCTCGCGGAGCGCGGTTTCGACCAGGCGGCCGCCGAGCACTTCGGTGTCGGCTACAGCCCGGTCGGCTGGGACCATCTCACCCGCTATCTGCGCGGCCAGGGCTTCACCGACAAGGAACTGCTGCTCTCCGGGCTCTCCCAGGACGGCCGCCGCGGCCCGATCGACCGGTTCCGCGGCCGGCTGATGTGGCCCATCCGTGACATCTCGGGCGAAGTGGTCGGTTTCGGCGCGCGCAAGCTGCGCGAGGACGACAACGGTCCGAAGTATCTGAACACCCCCGAGACCGCGATCTACAAGAAGTCCCAGGTCCTCTACGGCGTCGACCTGGCCAAGAAGGACATCGCCAAGTCCAGCAGGGCCGTGGTGGTCGAGGGCTACACCGATGTGATGGCCTGCCATCTCGCCGGGGTGACCACCGCCATCGCCACCTGCGGCACGGCCTTCGGCGGCGACCACATCAAGATCCTCCGGCGGCTGCTGATGGACAACGGCAGCGCCCGGGTGATCTTCACCTTCGACGGGGACGCGGCCGGCCAGAAGGCCGCGCTGCGCGCCTTCGAGGACGACCAGAAGTTCGCCGCGGAGACCTATATCGCCATCGCCCCGGACAATATGGACCCGTGCGAACTGCGGCTGGCCAAGGGGGACGAGGCCGTACAGGACCTGGTCGAACCGCGCACACCGCTCTTCGAGTTCGCGATCCGCCAGATCGTCTCGCGCTACGACCTGGAGACCCCGGCGGGCCGCGCGGCGGCGCTCGACGAGGCCGCGCCGATCGTGGCCCGGATCAAGAACGGCGCCTCGCAGCACGAGGTCGCGGTCCAGCTCGCGGGCATCCTCGGCATCCTCGACACCCAGTTCGTGGTCAAGCGCGTCGCGCAGGTGGCGCGCTGGGCGCGCGACCGCGGCGGCCGGGGTCCGGCGCCGGCGCCCGGCTCCCGCGCGGGCGGCCGCCCGTACGAGAACCAGGAGTACGAGGGCGGGGAGCGCGAGGGAAGACCACGTCAGGGCGCGGGCGGCGGCGGCCCCTCGGGCCCCGCGCTCCATCTCCGCAGTCCCGCCCACCGCACCGAGCGCGAGCTGCTGAAGCTCGCCCTCCAGCGCCCCGAACTGGTCTCCCCGGCCTTCGACGCCTACGGGGAGGACGAGTTCACCGCGCCTCCCTACGCCGCCGTACGCCGTGCCATAGCGGAGGCGGGCGGCGCCGAGCAGGGACTGCGCTCCGCCCCGGAGTATCTGGCCCGGGTCCGTGAGGCCGCGCCGAACGACTCGGTGCGCGCCATGGTCACCGAGCTGGCGGTCGAGGTGTTCCACGGCAAGACGATCGACGAGACCTACGCGGGGGAGCAGCTCGTCCAGGTCCGGCTGCGCGCCGTGGACCGCCGCGTCCGGGATGTCACCGGCACCCTGACCCGGCTCGGCACCCACGCCGAGCCCGACCATCTCGCCGCCGTGCAGAACGAGCTGTGGGTGCTCCAGCAGTACGGCCAGTCCCTGCGCAACCGCGGCGCCGACGCGCTGTAGGACCCCGGCCGCCCCCCTGGGTAACGGCACGGTTACGTACGGGCCGCAGAAAGTCGCCGCACGCCCCTCGTGACAGTCATGTGTCGTACCCCACACTGGGTTGTGGTGCCTGAGTTCTACCGGAGCGCGGCCGCCTGCCGACGGTGGGCGCCCCACCCCCCGCGGATCCGCTCATCGTGTACGGGACGGAGCACGGCCCGGCCGCCTCCGTCCCGCTGCCGTACGCCCCCCGAACCGGCAGCGATCACCCTGGAGGTCGCCCCCCGTGCAGACCCGGACCCCGATGCCGACCCTGACCGCGCCCCCGAACCTGCCGCCCGGCGAGTTCGCGGCGGCGATCCCGTCCCAGAGCCGTGCCGCCCACCACCCGGAGACGGCGGCAGCCGCGCCCGACCTGGCTCTTGAGCCCCTGATCGAGTACCCCGTGGAGGTGCCCTCCGTGCCCGAGCCCCCGGCACGGCGGGGCAGCCGTGCCGACGCGGGCGGGCCCTCCTCCGATCTCTTCCGCCAGTATCTGCGGGAGATCGGCCGTGTCCCGCTGCTCACCGCCGTCGAGGAGGTGGATCTCGCCCGCCGGGTCGAGGCCGGTCTCTTCGCGGAGGAGAAGCTGAGCGGCGCGTCCGATCTGGACTCCCGGCTCGCGCTGGACCTCGACCGGCTGGTCGTGCTCGGCAGAATGGCCAAACGGCGGCTGATCGAGGCGAATCTGCGGCTCGTCGTCTCGGTGGCCAAGCGCTATGTCGGCCGCGGCCTGACCATGCTCGATCTCGTCCAGGAGGGAAACCTGGGCCTGATCAGGGCGGTCGAGAAGTTCGACTACGCCCGCGGCTACAAGTTCTCCACCTACGCGACCTGGTGGATCCGGCAGGCGATGTCCCGGGCGCTGGCCGACCAGGCCCGGACGATCCGGGTCCCGGTCCATGTGGTCGAGCTGATCAACCGGGTCGTACGGGTGCAGCGCAGAATGCTCCAGGAGCGCGGCTACGAGCCGACGCACGAAGAGGTGGCGCGGCAGCTCGATCTGACCGCCGAGCGGGTCGGTGAAGTGCTGCGGCTCGCCCAGGAACCGGTCTCCCTGCACGCCCCGGTGGGCGAGGAGGACGATGTCGCGCTCGGTGATCTGATAGAGGACGGCGACGCCGCGTCACCGGTCGAGTCCGCGGCCTTCCTGCTGCTGCGTGAGCATCTGGAGGCCGTGCTCTCCACCCTCGGTGAACGCGAACGCAAGGTGGTCCAACTGCGGTACGGACTGGTCGACGGCCGGCCCCGCACCCTGGAGGAGATCGGCAGGATCTTCGGGGTGACGCGTGAGCGCATACGCCAGATCGAGTCCAAGACGCTCGGCAAACTCCGCGACCACGCCTTCGCCGACCAGCTCAGGGGCTATCTCGACTGAGACAGGGCCGTGTCCGACCGCCCGAAGGCGGTACCGCTTCCCCGCGGTACCGCCCCAGGACGATACGGACACGGCCCCGAGCACCAGGACGGCCCCGAGCACCCGCGGTCCGGACGCCGCCGGGCGCCCGGACGGTCCCGAACGCCCCGGCCGCACCTGCCGGTTCAGTCGACCTCGACGACCGCCTGCGCGAACTGGGCCGCGTACAGCCGCGCGTACGCGCCCTCCGCCGCCAGCAGCTCGTCGTGCGTGCCCTGTTCGACGATCGCGCCGTTCTCCATCACCAGGATCACGTCGGCGTCCCGGATCGTGGAGAGCCGGTGCGCGATCACAAAGCTCGTACGGCCGTGGGCCAGCCGCGCCATCGCCTTCTGGATCAGCACCTCGGTACGGGTGTCGACCGAACTGGTCGCCTCGTCGAGCACCAGGATCACCGGGTCGGACAGGAACGCCCGCGCGATGGTGATCAGTTGCTTCTCCCCGGCGCTGACCCCCGAGCCCTCGTCGTCGATCACGGTGTCGTAGCCGTCGGGAAGCGTCCGGACGAAACGGTCGGCGTGGGCCGCCCGCGCCGCCTCCTCGATCTCCTCCCGGGTGACCTCGCGCGAGGCGCCGTACGCGATGTTCTCCGCGATCGTGCCGCCGAAGAGCCAGGTGTCCTGGAGGACCATGCCTATCCCGGAGCGCAGTTCCGCACGGGAGATCCGGGAGATGTCCATGCCGTCCAGGGTGATCCGGCCGCCGGTCACCTCGTAGAACCGCATCAGCAGATTGACCAGCGTGGTCTTGCCCGCGCCGGTCGGACCGACGATCGCGACCGTCTGTCCCGGCTCCACCGAGAGCGACAGATCGTCGATCAGCGGCTTCTCCGGCTCGTAGCGGAACGAGAGACGCTCGATCTCCACCCGTCCCCGGGGCTGACGCAGCCGCTCCACGGCCGGGGCGTCGGCCTCCTGCTCCACCGCGTCCAGCAGCTCGAAGATCCGCTCGGCCGACGCGACGCCCGACTGGAGCAGATTGGCCATCGACGCGACCTGCGTCAACGGCATCGAGAACTGCCGCGAGTACTGGATGAACGCCTGCACATCGCCGATCGACAGCGTGCCCGTGGCCACCCGCAGCCCGCCGACGACCGCGATCAGCACATAGTTGATGTTGGAAACGAAGAGCATCAGCGGCTGCATGATGCCGCTGTTGAACTGCGCCTTGAAGCCCGCCTCGTAGAGCTGGTCGTTCTGCTCGCGGAACAGCTCGGCCGACTCGTTGTGCCGCCCGAAGACCTTCACCAGCGAGTGCCCGGTGTACATCTCCTCTATATGGGCGTTCAGCGTGCCGGTGACCTTCCACTGCTGGACGAACTGCGGCTGCGACCTCTTGCCGACCTTCGCCGCCACGAACACCGACAGCGGTACGGTCACCAGCGCGACCAGCGCCAGCAGGGGCGAGATCCAGAACATCATCCCCAGCACGCCGACGATCGTCAGCAGCGAGTTGATGAGCTGTCCCATCGACTGCTGCAAGGTCTGCGAGATGTTGTCGACGTCGTTCGTGGCCCGGCTGAGCACCTCGCCGCGCGGCTGCTGGTCGAAGTACGACAGCGGCAGCCGCGACAGCTTCGCCTGCACCTCCTCGCGCATCCGGTACACCGTGTTGTTGATGACCCGGATGGAGAGCCGGGTGGAGACCAGCATCAGCAGCCCGGCGGCCACATAGATCACCAGCACCACCAGCAGCACTTCACCGACCGCGCCGAAGTCGATGCCGTGGCCCGGGGTGAAGTCCACCCCGGAGAGCAGATCGGCGAGCCCGTCGTCCCCCTTGGCCCGCAGCCCCTCGACGGTCTGCGCCTTGGAGGCACCCTCCGGGGTCTGCCGGCCGATGACCCCGGCGAAGATCAGGTCCGTGGCCTGTCCGAGGATCTTCGGCCCCACCACCGACAGCGCCACGCTCAGCACCCCGGCCGCGAGCATCCACCCCAGGGTGATCCGCTCCACGGCGAGCAGCCGCAGCAGCCGCTTGCCCGACTCCTTGAAGTCCGTGGACCGCTGGGCCGGTCCCGCCGCCATCATCATGCGTCCGCCAGGACCGCTCATCAGGCAGCCTCCGCCTCGGTAAGCTGGGAGAGAACGATCTCCCGGTATGTCTCGTTCTCCGCCATCAGCTCGTGGTGGCGGCCCTCCCCGACGATCCGGCCCTCGTCCAGGACCACGATCCGGTCGGCGTCACGGATCGTGGAGACCCGCTGGGCGACGATCACGACGGTCGCCTCCGCGGTCTCGCGCGCCAGCGCCGCGCGCAGCGCCGCGTCCGTGGCGTAGTCCAGCGCCGAGAACGAGTCGTCGAAGAGATAGATCTCCGGCCGCTGCACCAGGGTGCGCGCGATCGCGAGCCGCTGCCGCTGCCCGCCGGAGACATTCGTACCGCCCTGGGCGACGGCCGCGTTCAGCCCGCCCTCCAGACCGGCGACGAACTGCCTGGCCTGGGCGACCTCCAGCGCGTGCCACAACTCCTCGTCGGTCGCGTCGGGATTGCCGTAGCGCAGATTCGTCGCGACCGTCCCGGAGAAGAGATACGGCTTCTGCGGGACGAGGCTCACCGCCTTCGCCAGCAGCTCCGGTTCGAGCCGCCGTACGTCCTCACCGTCGACGAGCACCTCCCCGCCCGTCGCGTCGAACAGCCGGGGTACGAGCCCGAGCAGCGTCGACTTGCCGCTGCCCGTGGAGCCGATGACCGCGGTGGTCTCGCCGGGCCTGGCGACCAGGGACACATCCCGCAGTACGGGCTCCTCGGCCCCGGGGAAGCGGAACTCGGCGCCCCGGATCTCCAGATGCCCGTGCCGGCGCAGCTCCGTCACGGGGTTCTGCGGCGGTACGACACTCGACCTGGTGTCCAGCACCTCTTCGATGCGCTCGGCGCACACCTCGGCGCGCGGGACCATCATGAACATGAAGGTGGCCATCATCACGGCCATCACGATCTGCATCAGATACGCGAGGAACGCGGTCAGCGCGCCGATCTCCATCCCGCCGCTGTCGATGCGGTGCGCGCCGAACCAGACGACGGCGATCGACGACAGGTTCACGACCGTCATCACGGTCGGGAACATCAGCGCCATCAGCCGGCCGGTGGACAGCGCGACATCGGTCAGCTCGGTGTTGGCCTCCCGGAAGCGGCCCTTCTCGTACTCGTCGCGGACGAAGGCCCTGATGACACGGTTGCCGGTGATCTGCTCGCGCAGCACCCGGTTCACGGTGTCGAGGCGGGTCTGCATGGTGCGGAAGAGCGGCCGCATCTTCTTGACGATGAGACTGACGGAGATTCCGAGCAGCGGCACGACCGCGAGGAGCACGCCGGAGAGCGGGATGTCCTGGCCGAGCGCCATGATGATGCCGCCGACGCACATGATGGGCGCGGACACCATCAGCGTGAACGACATCAGGACCAGCATCTGCACCTGCTGGACGTCATTGGTGGTGCGGGTGATCAGCGAGGGGGCTCCGAAGTGACCCACCTCACGCGCGGAGAAACTCTGCACCCGCTCGAAGATGGCGGCCCGCACGTCCCGGCCGAGGGCCGAGGCGGTCCGCGCGCCGTAGTAGACGGCGCCCATGTTGCAGATCACCTGGATCACACTGACGGCGATCATGATGCCGCCGAACTCCAGGATGTAGCCCGAATCCCCCTTCACCACACCGTTGTCGATGATGTCGGCGTTGAGGGTGGGCAGATAGAGGGAGGCGCAGGTCTGGAGGAGCTGGAGCGCCACCAGCAGGGCTATTGGTCTCTTGTACGGGGCGAGATGGGCTCGCAGAAGTCGTAGCAGCACGCGGGGTCTCTCGGGCTCGGCGGCGGGACGGGGTCCGCAAGAAGATCGGGGGGTCAGACCCCATCTTGGGGCACGCCCCCCACGGATCCCCACGGGTTTATGTCCAAGGACCGGTCAAGAACGGCCCCTCGCCGAGACCCCCGCCGAGGCCGCACAGGGTCCGTCCCGGGCCGTCGCGGAAGGCCCGGTCCCGGGGGCGACGGGCGGGGGCCGGAGCGATCCCTGAGCGGGCGTACGGGCCCGTGAAGGACCCCCGCGGGGAAGCCCCCAGGGCCCGCCCGCGCGACCGGGTCGCACACACGCCGCCGCACCCCGTACCCCGGCGCTCACACGTCGGCACACACGCGGGCGCTCACACGTGAGCGCTGGCACGCGGGCGCTCGGACGCGGGCACTCGGCCCCCGCGCTCAGGCTCCGTGGCCGAACGCTCCCGGGTGGATCTGCTCACGCGTCGCCCGGTACTGCTGGCGGACCGCCGTGCCGACGGCCGCGTCCTCACCCGGCTCGAAGACCTGCGCCGCCGCGCCCTGCCAGGCCGGCGGATCGTGCGGGCCGAGCGACCCGCGCGAGACCCCGAGCGCCCACGCCGCCTGCCGCGCCGCGCCCAGCGCCGCGTAGTCCGCGGGCTGCGGTACGACCACCTGCGCCCCGAAGACCGCCGGGGCGAGGGCCTGTACGGCGGGCAGCTCGGCGGCGGCCCCCAGCAGGAACACCCGGCGCACCTCCACCCCGCGCCCGCGCAGCACGTCCATCGCGTCCGCGAGGGAGCAGAGCATCCCCTCGAACGCGGCCCGCGCGAGATGCTCCGGCTTCATCGACTCGCGCCGCAGCCCGGTCAGCGTGCCCGCCGTGTGCGGGAGCTGCGGGGTCCGCTCGCCCTCCAGATACGGCAGGAACACCAGGCCCGACGAGCCCGGTGTGGACTTGAGCGCCAGCGCGGACAGCTCGGCCAGATCCTCGCTCCCCAGCAGCTCCGCCGTGCCGCGCAGGGCTCTGACGGCGTTCAGTGTGTGGACCACGGGCAGATGCATCCCGGTCGCGTCCGCGAAGGAGGTGATCATGCCGGCCGGATCGGCGAGCGCCTCGTGGTGGACGGCCATCACCGAGCCCGACGCCCCCAGCGACACCACGGCGTCACCGACGGCCACCCCCAGTCCGAAGGCGGCGGCCATGGTCTCGCCGGTCCCCGCGGAGATCAGCAGCCCCTCGGGTGTGGTGCCCGCGGCGTCGGCGGGACCGAGCACCTCGGGCAGCGCGGCCTGGTGCCCGAGCGCCAGCTCCACGAGATCGGGGCGGTACGAGCCCGTACGCGCCGACCAGTAGCCGGTCGCCGACGCGGCCCCCCGGTCGGTCGTCCTGCGTGCCGGACGGCCCAGGAGCTGCCAGACCAGCCAGTCGTGCGGCTGGAGCACCAGCGCGGTGCGCTGCGCCGCCTCCGGCTCGGTCCGCGCCATCCAGCGCAGCTTCGCCACGAGCTGACCCGACTGCGGTACGGAGCCGACCGCCTCGGCCCAGGCCTGCCGCCCGCCCAGCGCGTCGACCAGGTCGGCGGCGGCGACCTGCGCGCGCTTGTCGTTGCCGAGCAGGGCGGGCCGTACGAGATTGCCCTGCTGGTCCAGCGCCACCATGCCGTGCTGCTGCGCCGAGACGCCGATGGCCTGCACCCCCTCCAGCAGACCGCCGGACGCGGCCTCGCCGAGGGAGAGAAGCCAGGCCTGAGGGTCGACCTCGGTGGCCTTCGGGTCGACCGGATGCGGCGCGTACCCCTGCCGCAGCACGGCACCCGTGTCGGCGTCACAGACGAGGACGCGTGTGAATCCGGACGAACTGTCCAACCCGGCGACTATTCCCATGACACCCGATTCTGCCGCACGCGCGGCGCGGCGGAAGCGGCCGGGACGGCGCGGGGTGTATAGGGCCGGTCAGGGCCGGTCAGGTGTTGCTGGTTCCCCAGTCGTCCTGGCCGTTCTGGCTGCGTTCGCGCAGGGAGCGCACCCGGTGCGCCACGGAGTCCGGGACCCGGTCCCCCACGACACCGCTCACCGAGTGGTACGCCTTGCCCGCGACCTCGCGCCCGGTCTGGGCGGCGGACTCGGCGGCGTTGCGCACGGCCGGGTTCTGGGACACCTCGCGCACCGACTTCTTGAGCTGCTCGTACCGCTCGCGTCCGGCGCGCGCGCCCAGGACATATCCGCAAGCCAGTCCCGCCATGAACGTGAGCCGGTACCGCATGGCTGCCACCCTTCCCTGGTGTCCCGGCCGCCGGTGTCGGCGGCGGACCGTCGGTCTCTGCCCTCCGCCTACCCCGTGGGGGGCCGGGATCACCCGGCGTGACCCGGGTCGATAGCGATTGGCGGAACACCCCCCTGCTTGCGCTAATGTATGTGTCGCAGCGAGCGCGCGCCGCCCGGGAGGACCCGGGGAGGTACGTTCGGTGCACACGCAGCAATCCCCTGTAGCTCAATTGGCAGAGCAGCCGGCTGTTAACCGGCAGGTTACTGGTTCGAGTCCAGTCGGGGGAGCGCGGTCCCCTGTAGCTCAATTGGCAGAGCATTCGGCTGTTAACCGGAGGGTTGCTGGTTCGAGTCCAGCCGGGGGAGCAGAAGAGCGAGAAGGGCCCCTCCGGGGTCCTTTTTCGTCTGTTCTACGCCATTCCTGGAACCGGGCAGCGCACGGCGAAGTCCTCAAGGTCGGAGGATGCCGACCATCCGAGGCAGGAGATCGTATGAGCGGCTATGCTGCGGCAGACGGCGCGCACAAATGTGCGCGACGCGCCGTTAGGGGCGGTAGCTCAGCCGGTTAGAGCAGCGGACTCATAATCCGTCGGCCGTGGGTTCGAGTCCCACCCGCCCCACGCGGACGGACGTTCGAGGAAACGATCCGACCTGTATGCGAGCGCCCCACTGGTTCAGACCAGGGTGGGGCGCTCCGTCGTTTGCCGGGTCCTGCGTGAGCGAGGGGTGAGCGGGCGGTTCTGACTGACGCTCACAGCGGGCGCGGGGAACGGGAGCTGAGGCATTCCTCGCGACCTCCTTGTCGACTCAGGGGCGGACCGACGTACGTGTCGGACGATAGCTGAATCGTTCCGTGCGGTGGCCTTTCCTTGATCGTGTCGGCTGCCACCTCCACCCGCATGGATCAACCTCGCCGCCACCTGGCGCAGCCCCCGGGCCCGGCCGGCGGGGGCCCGAAACGCGTCCGTGTCCCGGTACCACGGGCGGGGAGGCGTCCGGCGGCTCCCTCCGGCGCCTTCCCGGAGGGCACGGGCCGGGCCTCGTCCACATGGACCAATGCCCCCGGATCCCGGCCCGCGGGCCGTCGGCCGCCCGCACACGATGTCGAACGGTGCCCCGCCGCACGCGCCGGGCCGCGGGTGCCACGCCGTACGGCACACCCCGGGCCCCCGGCTCCGGAGGCCGGCCGGTCTTCGCGCCGCCCGGCGGGGCTGCCCGTACGGCGTGGCACACCGGGCCCGTACGGAGCACCTTTTCGCCCCGCCGGGACCAACTACGCGCGGAAATCACGGCATTGAGTGAACTCCTCGAAATGTTTCGCGGCCATGTCCTACGCTGGCGCGAAGTCAGCCGAACCTGCCGTGCGCACACACCTCGGGGAGCAGATGGAACCCGCCGTCATCGGGGCGCGTCTCGCGTCGAGCGTGGTGAGTCCGCTGATCAGAAAACTCTTTCTGCCGGACGGCCCCGGCGCCGGACTGGTCGACAAGCCGGTGCGTCTCTCCCGGCTCATCTCCTTCCGGGGCGAGAAACGCACGCTCTCGGACAAGGATCTGCACAAGATCGCGGAGGAACTGGTCCGGCGGGCCGCGCAGTCGACCGGTGTGGAAGAGCTGTTGCCCAATTTCGAGAAGCGGGCCGTCGCCAATGCCGTGGCCGATTCCCTACGGGTCATGGGAACGCTCGACATGGACGACGTACAGGCGGTGAGGCTCGGCCATCTCGGTCTGTCGCGGCATCTCAGGTCTCAGAGCAACACGGCCACACTCGGACTGTCGGCCGACGCGGTCACGCTCCACGCGAGCGTGATGAACACCGCCTGTCTGCACATCCTGAATTTCTTCACCCAGCGGTCGACCTTCGTGCCCCGCACACTGCTGGAGCAGAGCCGCAGTATCGAGGAACTGACCCTGAAGATCGACGCCTTGATCGCACGGGCGCCGTCCCCGGCGGACGGCCCCTTCGAGGACCGCTATGCCCGGTACATCGCGGCCAAGCACGGCAAGCTGAGCATCTTCGGCCTGGATCTGTCCGGTTCGCCGGAGACCTGGCGCCTCGACACCGCGTATCTGAGTCTGGACGCGGCGGGTGACGCCCCGAACGCCGTCCCCGCGCTGCTCCCGGCCGACCATGTGCTGGCGGGCCGCAACCGTGTGCTGCTGCGCGGAGTGGCGGGTTCCGGAAAGACCACCCTCGTGCAGTGGCTGGCGGTCTCCACCGCGCGGAAGTCGCTCGACGAGCATCTGCTCTACCTCTACGGACTCGTTCCGTTCGTCCTTCCGCTGCGCACCCTGACCAGGGGCGGCGCCACCCTCCCCGCGCCCGACGAGTTCCTCGCCGCGGTGGACTGCCCCATCGCCGGCCTCCAGCCCTCGGGGTGGTTCGACCGGGTGCTGAGGTCCGGGCGCGGGCTCATCCTGATCGACGGGATCGACGAGATACCCGAGGACGACCGCAGCGACGCCCGCCGCTGGCTCCAGGAACTCATCGGCACCTACCCCGGCAACCGGTGGCTCGTGACCTCCAGGCCGTCGGCCGTACGCGAACACTGGCTGCTGAGCGACGACTTCGCCGAAATGGACCTCGCGCCGATGAGCCGGGACAATGTCGCCGAGTTCATCAAGCGATGGCACAAGGCGGCCGGTATCAGTGACCAGTACGCCAATGAACTGCTGCGGGCCGTACGCGCCAAACAGGACCTGGGCAGGCTCGCCACCAATCCGCTGATGTGCGGGCTGATCTGCGCGCTCCACCAGGACCGCCGCGGCTATCTGCCGGAAGGCCGCAAGGAGATCTATGACGCGGCCCTTTCCATGCTGCTCTTCCGGCGCGACCGTGAACGCGGGGTCTACAAGTCCGGGTCGATCCATATCAGCGAGGCGCACCATATCCAGTTGATCCAGAAACTGGCGTACTGGATGATCCGCAACGGCCGTTCCGAGATGGACCGTACCGACGCGATCGAACTCCTGAGCCAGGCCCTGCCGACCATGCCGAAGGTCGCGGAACAGGGGACGGCGGAGGAAATCTACCGGCATCTGCTCATCCGCAGCGGTCTGCTGCGTGAACCGAGCGCGGATTCCATGGATTTCATCCACCGGACCTTCCAGGACTATCTCGGGGCCAAAGCCGCCGTGGAGGGCCTCGATTTCGACTTCCTCATCGCCAACGCCCATCTCGACCAGTGGGAGGACGTCATCAGAATGGCCGTCGCCCACGCGCGGCCCACGGAGCGCACCCGGCTGCTCACCGGGCTCATCCGACGGGACGACGCCTCGCCCCACGGGATGAACCGGCTCCATCTGCTGGCCGCCGCCTGCCTTGAACACGCGACCGAACTGGACCCCGCCGTACGCGCGGAGGTGCAGCAGCGGGCCGCGGAGCTGATCCCCCCGCGCTCGGCCGATCAGGCCCGTGCGCTGACCGAGGTCGGCCCGGTCGTCCTCGATCTGCTGCCGGGACCCCGGGAGCCGGCGCACGGCGAGGGCACACCGGGCGGCGAACGGACGGCGGCCGAGGAGGCGTCGCACGCGGACGAGGCGTACTTCACCGTGCTCACCGCCACCCGTATCGCGACGGACGCCGCGATCACGGTCCTGGCCCAGTACCGGGGCCACCAGGATCTGCGGGTCCGTTCCGAACTGGTGCGGGCCTGGAGCCGGTTCGACACCGACACCTACGGTCAGGAGGTCGTCGCGCACCTCACCGAGGACAACCTCTACTTCCCGGTCTCCAACCTCCGTGAACTGCGCGCGCTGCACAGCTTCGGCGGTCGCTCCCGCATCAAGATCTCCGGGGAGTTCACGACCCCCGACTTCGTCAACTCGTGCCGCGGCGACCGGCTCACCCATCTGTGGGTGGAGGCGGACATGGGGCGGACCTGGGGGTGGCTGCACAGCTTTCCCCAGCTGCGCTCGCTCACGATCGAGACCCTGCATCCCCGTATCGATGTCAGCACCCTGGCGCAGGTGCTCTCCCTGCGCACCGTGCGGCTGCCGGAGGACGTCGTCACCACCGGCGCGGACCTGCTGCCTCCGTCCATGGAGGTCGTGCACGAACGTCTCAGCGCGGTCTGACCGTACGGCCCCGCCCGGGGCGGCCAGGAGAGCGCTGCGACCGCACCACAGACATCGCCGCCTTGTGTGGGCCGTGCCCATCCGTTCCGGTCCTCGCACGGCCGGGGTGGGTGCCCGCGCTACTTTCCGCGGCTGGGAACTATGGGCCGTCCACATGGTCCGGCTCACCGGGGGCGCTGACGATGTGCGCCATGGCAACGGCGGGCCGACCGGGCCGAGGTCCGGGCCGTCCGTACGCGGACATCAACCGGAGGACATCCATGCGCGTGAGAACAGGCGTCACCGTGCTGGCGGCCATGCTGCTGGCGGTCACGGCGACCGGCGCCGCCGCCCCCGTTTCCGCCCCGGACGCGGCCCGCTCGGGGAAGGCCGGTACGGCGCCACCGCACTGTGCCGACCGCGAGCGTGTCTCCGTGCCCGGCGCGCAGTTCCAGACCGCGGCCTGTCTGCCCGATCTGACCAGCACCGCCCTGGCGGGCACGGAGTACACCGACTCCACCGACTGGTCCCCGCTCTTCGCCAAGGGCACCAAGAACCCCACGGGCGTGCCCGGTGTCCAGATCGACGGCTACTTCCCCGACTCCTCGCGGCTGAACGCCACCCACGGCTGGAAGCACGACGCCCAGTTCGTGATCCGGCTGCCCGACCGCTGGAACGGCGGGCTCGTGGTGACCGGCGCGCCCGGCACCCGCAAGCAGTACTCGCTGGACCCGCTGATCTCCGACTGGGTGCTGGCCCAGGGCTATGCCTTCGCCTCCACCGACAAGGGGAACAGCGGGCCCGACTTCTACACCGACGGCACCGGGCCCGGGGACGCGGTCGTCGAATGGAACCGGCGCACCACCGAACTGACCCGGGCCGCCAGGAAGGCGGTCCAGCGCGCGTACGGACACGCCCCCCGCCGTACGTATATGACCGGCACCTCCAACGGCGGCTATCTGACCCGCTGGCAGCTGGAGAACCACCCCGAGCTGTACGACGGCGGCGTGGACTGGGAAGGCGTGCTCTGGACGGCCGGCGGCCCCAATCTGCTCACCTATCTGCCCACCACCGTCGCGTACGGCGCGGGCGGCGCGGGAGCCGACGACATGTACGCGGCCGGATTCGCGCCGGGCAGTGAGTTCCTCTGGCCCTATCACCAGAGCGCCTACTGGGGCCTGACCCAGAAGGTGTACCGGGCCGAGTTCGACCCCACGTACGACACCCACTGCCCCGGAGCGTCGGCCGGTTCCACCACGGCGGAGATCCTGGCGCCCTGTGCCTCGGACGCCTCGTACGACTACGCCTCTCGGCCGCGCTCCGTGCACCGGGCCGTCGAGCGCGTCGCGCTGACCGGCAGGATCGGCAAGCCCATGATCACGCTCCAGGGCTCGCTGGACACCCTGCTGCCGATCGCCACCGACTCGGACGTGTACACGCGCATGATCGACGACCAGCACCGGACCCGGCTGCACCGCTACTACACGATCGAGGGCGGTACGCATGTCGACGGTCTGTACGACACCCATCCGGACCGGCTGCGCCCGATCCTGCCCTGCTACCGGAGCGCGTTCGAGGCACTGACCCAGTGGGTGGAGCGCGGCGCGGCCCCGCCGGCGAGCCGTACCGTGGCCAAGCCCGCCACCGGCGACGTGGTGAACACCTGCGCGCTGCGCTGAGCCCACGCGGCCCGGGTGACGGGGCGGCGAGGGGCCTGGTCACGGCGGTCGGCGGGTGCTCCCGTACCGTCGTGGCCGTCCCCTTCCCCGATCCGCGCCGGGAGCACCGTGTCCGCCCTGCTGTACGTCACCGACCTCACCTACGAGGCCAAGGGACGCAGATACCACGACGAGGACATCCGGCTCTCCGCGCGGCTGCGGCGGGACTTCGCCGTGGCGCTGTGCCACCCTCTCGACGCCGCACGGCTGATGGGCTCCTTCGACGCGGTCGTGGTGCGCAACAGCGGGCCGGTGCTCCACTACCAGGCGGAGTACGACGCCTTCCGCGAGCGCGCCCGCGCGGCCGGGATCCGGGTCTACAACCCCCTGACCGGCCGGGCCGACATGAGCGGCAAGGGGTATCTGGCGGAGCTGAGCGCCGCGGGGCACCCGGTCATCCCGACCGTCGACCGCGCCGAGGACCTCGGCCGGCTGCCGGCGGCGGGCACGTATGTCGTCAAGCCGCGGCTGGGCGCGGACTCGATCGGGATGGAGTTCGTCCCGGCGGAGCGGCTGGCGGACCTCACCTTCGGCGATGTCCTGGTGCAGCCACGGATCGCGTTCCGCTACGAGGTCTCGTTCTACTTCGTCGACCAGGACTTCCAGTACGCCCTGTACGCGCCCGACCCCGGGCGGCGCTGGGAGCTGGAGCCGTACGCGGCCGACGCGGCGGATCTGGAGTTCGCGCGCCGGTTCATCGACTGGAACGCGCTGGAGCACGGGATACAGCGGGTGGACGCGTGCCGGGCCCCGGACGGGGAGCTGCTGCTCGTGGAACTGGAGGATCTCAATCCGTATCTCTCCCTGGAGCTGGTGGACCCCGGCACCCGGGAGGCCTTCGCGGTGCGGCTGACCACCTCGCTCCACGATCTCCTGAGCTGACGGCCTTCCGGGGGGTTTCGGGGCCGGGGGCTCGGGTCCCGGGGTTTCGGGGTCCCGGGGGCCGGGGTCCCGGGGGCCGGGGTCCCGGGGTCCGCGGGCCTCTACGGGCCCTGGCGCGGGGCCTCCCAGGTCGTCGTCGTACCGCGTGCGCCGTCCTCGCCCACGCCGTCGTCCGTGACGACCAGCCGTACGCCCGCCCTCCCGTCCGGCAGCTCCGCCGTCGCGTCGATCTCCACCTCGATCGCCGTCACCCCCTCCCGCCGGTGCGCGGCGGCGAGCGCGCCGCGCACCTCGGCCAGCAGCCGCCGGCCCACGGGTTCGCCGACGAGGGTGTCCACCGGCCCGGTGAACCGCACCGAGGGCCGGAAGCCCAGCAGCACCGCGGCGCCGTCCGCCTCCCGCAGCACCTTCCCGCGCACGCTCGTCGGGGCGTCGGCCGGGGGCTGCTGGAGCGCGAAGATCGTGGTGCGCACCTCCTGGATGGTGGAGTCCAGCTCGTCCACGGCCCGGCCCAGCAGCTCGTCCAGCTCCGGGGCGCCCACCCGCCTTCTGGTCGACTCCAGCATCATCTCGGTCGCGAAGAGCCGCTGGACGACAAGATCGTGCAGATCGCGGGCGATCCGGTCGCGGTCCTCGTACACCGCGAGCTGCTCCCTGTTGTGCCGGGAGTCCGCCAGCACCAGCGCGAGCGCGGCCTGGGAGGCGAACTGGGTGGCCAGCAGCCGGTCCACCGCGCTGTACGGACGGCCGCCGCGCCGGCGCGGCAGGGCGAGCGTGCCGATCAGCCTGCCGCCGCTCTGGAGCGGCAGCATCATGCTCGGCCCGAAGCGGGAGCGCACCCGGGTGGTCATCCGGGGGTCGGTCGAGGAGTCCTCGATGAACACCGGCTCCCCGCCGAGCAGTTGGACCAGGACGGGCGAGCCGGGCTCGATGACGGTGCCGACCATGCCGTCCGGGTTTCCGGTCGTGGACGCCGCGACGATCTCCATCCCGCCCTCCGGGGTGGGCTTGAGCACCACCCCCGCGTAGGCGTCGGCGAGCAGCCTGGCCGACTCGGCGACGGTCATCAGGGAATCGGCCGCGTTCTCGCCGCGCAGCAGGGCCGTGGTGACCGCGGCGGCCCCCTTGATCCAGCGCTCGCGCCGCCGGGCCGCCCGGTACAGCCGGGCGTTGCCGATCGCGATGCCCGCCTGCGAGGCCAGCACCCGCAGCAGCTCCTGGTCCTGCTCGGTGAAGGGGCCGGTCCGTTTCTCCGCGAGATAGACGCTGCCCAGCACCATGGTGTCCACCTGGACCGGCATTCCCAGGAAGGAGCGCATCCGGGGGTGGCCGGGCACCATGCCGGAGAACCGGGGGTCGGCCGTCAGATCGTCCAGCCGCAGCGGGCGCGCGTCCTGGACGAGGGTGCCCAGCAGACCGGTGTGCCCGTCGGGGAGCTGTCCGATCCGCTCCTGCTCGCTGTCGCCGACACCGGCCGTGAACAGCTCGGTGAGCCGGCCGCGCTCGGGGTCGATCACACCGAGGGCGCCGTACCGCGCGCCGATCAGCTCGGTCGCGGTGTCGACGATGTGCTGGAGCGCGGGCCGCAGTTCGAGTTCGGTACCGATACCGAGCACGGCCTCCAGCAGGGCGGGCAGCAGGGGCTCGGGAGCCATGCCGTCGGCCTCGGGACCCGGGCCCTGTTCCGGTCCTGGACCCTGGCCCCGGCCCGGATCCCGGCCCCGTTCCGGATCCTGGCGTCCTGGCCCCGGGCCTTCCCCGCCGTCGCTCCCGTTGTTCTCTCCGCCTTCTCCGGCTTCTCTGCCTTCTCCGCTCATCGCACCGCTCGCCTCACCCGCCCCGCACACCTCCGGCCGTCCGCGCCGCCGGCCGGTCGAGCGGCTCCGGCGTCAGCGGACCACGGCCAGCGGGTTCAGGACCATCGGCTGGATCTTCCCCTCCAGCATCGCACCGAGGCCGAGTACGGTGCAGATGTCGGGGCGCTCCGCGATCGCCACCGGCATGCCCGTCGCATCGCGCAGCATCTGGTCGAGACCGGGCAGCAGCGCGCTGCCCCCGACCATCGTGATCCCGCCGTCCGCGAGATCGGCCACCAGATCGGGCGGGCAGTCCCTGAGCACCTTGCCGATGCCGTCGAGGACGGCCGTCAGCGGTGAGTAGATCGCGTCCCGTACGGCGGCGGTGTCCACGAGCACGGAACGGGCGACACCGGTGGCCACGTCCCGGCCGTGGATCTCGGTGGTGCTGGGGCCGTGCGCGGTGAGGCCGTTGTTGCTGAGCGCCAGTTGCAGCGGGCGTACGGACTGGCTGGGCAGCAGCAGCTCGTGCTGGTGACGCAGATGCTGGATCACCGCGTGGTCGATGGCGTTGCCGCCGACCGGAATCCGCTGGGCGGTGACGATCGCCCCGAGGGAGAGCACCGCGACCTGGGTGGTCGCCGCGCCGCAGACCATGATCATGTTGGCGGTGGGCTGCTCCACGGGCAGTCCGCAGCCGACGGCCGCGGCGATCAGCGTGTCCACGAGTTCGACCCGGCGCGCACCGAGACCGATCAGGGTCTCCACGGCCGCGCGCTGGGCGAGCGGGTCGCTGTCGTGCGGGGTGGAGGCGGCGGCGCGCAGCCGCGGCTTGCGGCGGAGCTGGCGGCGGAGCTTGTCACCGAGGAGATGACGGAGCATGCGCTGGGCCATCTCGATGTCGACGACCGACCCGCCGGAGACCGGCCGGACGACCCGGATGTAGTCGGGGGTACGGCCCGTCATCTGCTCGGCGAGCGCGCCGACGGCGATGAGCGCGCCCGTACGGGTGTTCATGGCGGCGACGCTCGGTTCGTCGACGACGAGCCCGGCCCCCTTGACAAAGACCCGGGTCCTGGCGGCCCCCAGGTCGACGGCGATATGGCAACGTCGCAACTGCTCAAGACTGACGGTCACGGCAGGGTCTCCCGAGAGCGCTGATGGGTTCACCGGCGGCGGCCGGCCCTGTTCGCATCGTGCTGCGACGGCCCGCGTGGCGCGCGCTGGGTTGCGCCGGCCGGGCGTACGGAGTTGACGGCGCGGCACAGGGCGTCGGCGGTCGCGTCCCCGGCCCGTACGGCCCGGTCGTACGACGGGCCGGGCCGCCCCGCCGGCCCGTGTCCGGTGCGTCCGCCGGGCCCGCGCCCGTCCGCTCCTATCCGGTACCGCCGGTCCCGGACCAGTCCTGCAACAGCCCCCAGGTGAAGTCCGCGACGCCGGAACCGCCGCCCGGGAGAGTGAACGCCAGCCGCATCCTGGTCGGGGCGCCGCCGGGCAGCGGCCGGGCGGGCGCAAACGCCCGCGCGACCTCGTCCACGGTGCAGGACCAGGGGCGCAGATCCGCGGCCGCGCGCAGTTCGGGGCCGGTCGTCCCCGGTGCGCGTACCAGCCATTCGTTCCACACGGCGCCGCCCGGCGCCGCCATCACCTCGAACCGCAGATCCGGCCAGAGCGGTACGGGCCAGAGCAGCGCCTCGCACTCCAGATCGCCGACGGTCCTGCGGAAGGTCAGCTCCGGCGTGCCGAGCACGGAGCGGTAGCGGGACAGCGCGCCGCGGGCGCGGGGCGCGCGCACCATCGCCTGCCAGCGGCGGTTGGCCTCGCGCATCGTGGCCAGGGACACCCCCAGTTCACGGCGCGCGTCGTCGACCAGCTCCGGCCGGTGGTCGGCCATCCGCCGCAGCAGGACGAGCTGGAACTCAAGCGGACCGAACGGTCCATTGGACGTCATACCGCCATCCTGCACATGCGCGCGGGCGCCCGACACGCCCGGGACGCGGCAGTCCACACAAGACCCTCACAGCCTCGTCTATGCGCGTTGCCCCGCCGACGCATAATCTGCGGGGCGCCATGGACTACTGCCATCAGTGCCGACGGCACCTCAACGGGGCACTGACGTGCGCCGGATGCGGCACCCCCGCCGAGGAGCTGCGGCAGCAAGCCCCACCGTCCCCCGGGTCGCACCACAGCCGCCACCCGGGTGAGGACGACCAGGGCGAGGAAGATCACGGAGAGTACGCGGACGCGTCGGACGGTGAGATCGTCCTGACCGGCCGCCACCCCGAACCCGAGCCGGAGGGGCGTCGCGGGTCGCGCCGCCGCAAGGCTCCGGCCAGGCCGCGCACCAAACCGCGCCGGGCGCGCAGCACACGCCGGCGCAAGGTGCTGATCGCGACCTTCGGCGTTCTGCTCTCGCTCGCCACGCTGGGCCTGGCCGAGCTGGCCATGGAGTCCACGGGCAAGGACCACGCCACCACCGTGAAGGAGGAGACGTCGGTCGACTTCGACGGCGGACCGCGGGACACGGAGCGGCCGGCGGTCCCCGACGATCCGGGACCCGCGCCGTCCGCGGACCCCGGTGCGACCGGTTCGGCGCGTCCCGGCGGCAGCGGTGAGCCCGGTGCGACGGGGTCGGCCGAGGCGTCCGCGTCCCCTTCCGCCTCGGAGGGGGAGGGCAGCCCGGACCCGTCCGTGTCCGGATCGCCCGGCCCCGACGGCTCCACGCCGGGGACGACCGGCCCTTCCGGGCCCACCGGGGGACCCACCTCGGACGGCCCCACGACCCAGGCGCCTCCGCCGCCGCCCGAGCCGGAGCCCGAGCCCGAGCCGACCGAGACCTGCACCTGGTGGCTCTTCTTCTGCACCTGACCCGCGACCGGTGTGCCTGACCTTGTGCACCTGACCCGCGACCCCTGCCTGACCCGCGACCCGCGCCTGACCCGCGACCCGCGCCTGACCCGCGACCCGCGCCTGACCCGCGACCCGCGCCTGACCCGCGACCCGCGCCTGACCCGCGACCCGCGCCCGCCCCGCGACCCCGCCCGGCCGCTCGACCGCCCCGCGACCGGTGCGCCCGCCCCGCGACCGGTGCGCCCGCCCCGCGCGCCTGGTCTACTCCGCGTCCTCGCCCAGCATCCGCCTGAGCAGATCGCGCAGCACCCCGCGCTCCTCGTCGGACAGTTCGGCGAGCGGCTCCCGCGCGAAGTCCAGTGAGTCCCGCAGCAGCGCCGCGGTCGCCCGGCCCTTCTCGGTCGGGGCGGCGAGCTTCACCCGGCGGTCCGCCGGGTCCGGACGGCGCTCCACCAGGTCACGCGCCTCGAGCCGGTCCACGATGCCGGTGACGTTCGACGGCTCGCACTTCAGCTTCTGGGCGATCCGGCGCATGGGTATGGGCTCCAGGGAAAGGAGCCGCAGGACGCGCGCCTGCGCGCCGGTGAGGGCGTGCCGGGCCGCGGCCTGGTCGTACTCGTCGTAGTAGCGGGCCACGACGGAGCCGATCAGCTCGACGACCTCCAGGGTGAGCGGGTCTGTGCGTGAAGTGGCCATGGATACGAGCATAACCAGTTACTTGACAACATGAAATATTCAGGAGCATGGTTCTTTCAGGTGGTGAAGCTTTTCCGCGGCACCGGCCGCGGCTCACCGTCGACCGTCGTCCGAGGAGGCCCCGCCCCATGCCCGCACTTCCCGAGTCCGGCCGCGCCTGGTACCTCGCCGCCCGCCCCCACGGCTGGCCGGAGCCGACCGATGTCGCGCTGCGCGAGGTCCCGGTGACCGAGCCCGGCGAGGGCCGGATCCTGGTCCGCAATCTGCACTTCTCGGTCGACCCGTACATGCGCGGCCGGATGAACGACGCGAAGTCGTACATGCCGCCGTACCAGTTCGACCGGCCGATGGACGGCGCCGCGGTGGGCGAGGTCATCGCCTCCCGCGCCGAGGGCCTCGCCGTCGGCGACCATGTCGTCCACGGCCTCGGCTGGCGTGAGTACGCGGAGTTCCCGGCCGAGCGCGCGGTCAAGGTCGATGCCTCCCTCGCCCCGCTCTCCGCCTATCTCGGGGTGCTGGGCAGCACCGGGCTGACCGCCTACGCGGGCCTCTTCGAGGTCGGGTCCTTCCAGCCGGGCGACGCCGTCTTCGTCTCCGGCGCGGCCGGCGCCGTCGGCAGCCAGGCCGGCCAGCTCGCCAGGATCAAGGGCGCCTCCCGGGTGATCGGTTCCGCGGGCTCCGACGAGAAGGTCGCGCTCCTGATCGAGGAGTACGGCTTCGACGCGGCCTTCAACTACAGGAACGGCCCGGTCAGGGAGCAGCTCAAGAAGGCCGCGCCCGACGGTGTCGATCTCTACTTCGACAATGTCGGCGGGGACCATCTCGAAGCCGCGATCTCCTCGTTCAACCGCTTCGGCCGGGCCGTCCTGTGCGGAGCGATCGCGCAGTACAACAACACGGAGCCGACCCCGGGCCCGCGCAATCTCGCCCTCGCGACGGGCAAGCGGCTCCGCCTCCAGGGCATGCTCGTCACCGATCACCAGGGACTGCGGCCCTCGTTCGTCGAGGAGGTCTCGGGCTGGCTGGCCTCCGGCGAGCTGAAGTACCACGAGACCGTGGCCGAGGGAATCGAGAACGGCTTCGACGCCTTCCTCGGAGTACTGCGCGGTAGGAACACCGGAAAGATGATCGTTACTCTCAACAGCTAGGCTCGACACAGGCCGCCGTGGTCCGTGGGCGCGAGCCGCGGCGTACAACAGGAGGAACGCACCGCATGAGCATCCAGAACATCGATGTCCTCTACACCGCCGTCGCCACCGCGGAGAACGGCCGTGACGGCCGCGTCTCCAGCGACGACGGCAAGCTCGACGTAGTCGTCAACCCGCCCAAGGAGATGGGTGGCAGCGGCGCCGGGACCAACCCGGAGCAGCTCTTCGCCGCCGGTTACAGCGCCTGCTTCCAGGGCGCGCTCGGTGTGGTCGCCCGCCGGGAGAAGGCCGACATCTCCGGTTCGACGGTGACCGCCAAGGTCAGCATCGGCAAGACCGAGGCCGGAGGCTTCGGTCTGGAGGTCGAGCTGACGGCGTCCATCCCGAACGTCGACGCGGCCACCGCCAAGGACCTGCTGGAGAAGGCGCACCAGGTGTGCCCGTACTCCAACGCGACCCGCGGCAACATCAAGGTCGAGCTGTCGGTCGCCTGACCGCTCGCCCGTCACAACCAGTACGGCAACACGGCAACACGGCAACACGGCAACACGGCAACGCAGCGAACACAGCAACACGGCGAACACAGCGACGCCGCGAACACCGCGACACCGCACAGCGTGATCTGAACGACCGAGGGCCGGATCCTCCGCAGGATCCGGCCCTCGGGCCCTCGCTCACCTCGTTCCGCCTTCTCCCGTCTCCGTTCCGCCGTCTCCCGTCTACCGCTTCGCGGAGGCGAGCAGCGCGCGGCCGAGCTGGGCGAACACCCCCTTGGGGTGGTCACGGAACAGCGGCTCGGTGCCGAACAGCACCACCGGCGTGCCCTGCGCGGACGTGCCGCTCACGATCGAGGCCTTGCCCGCCGCGTCGGCCGGTCCGCCCGTACCGCTCCCGTTCGCGCGCCAGTGGCCCGAGACCAGCGGATCGCCGGTGCCGTACGACTGCTCGGTCCGCACCCCGGACCCGAGGCCGGTGAACCACCGCGGCGAGTAGACGAAGGAGTACGCGGGGGCGCCGCCCGTGATCGGACCACCGGCGTTGACCACCCGCACCACACCGTTGGCGTCACCGTTGCCCGCCACCGGGGTGGCGGCCAGCAGGCCCGCCGCCGTGTTGAAGGACGCTCCCGTGGAGCCGAGTCCGACCACTCCCGCGCCCCCGGCGAGGAAGCCGTCGAGGGACTCGCGCGCGGCCGGGGTGAGACTGCCGTACTGGAGGCCCGAGGACACGTACAGCACATCGGCCGCCGACCAGTCGAAGCCCGCGTTCAGCACCGCGGTCGACACCGGCACCACCTCGAAGCCCATCTCGCGCAGACCGGCCAGCTCGCCGGCCGTGACCGCGGCGGCGACCCGCGTACGGTGCAGCGAGCCGGTCCCCTTCTCCTTCGTCGCGGCGAAGACGACGCCGTACCGGTCGGCCAGCTCGACGGCCTGACGGCGGGCCGAGGACGGCACGATCGCGGAACCGTCGGCCGCCCGCCGCACCTTCACCCCCCGCGCCAGCAGCGAGTTGAGCGCGGTCAGTTCCCTGGGGTCGTCGAGGCGCAGCCGCAGATCGCCGTGGCCCCGGGCGCCGCCCGCGACCGATCCGGTCGGCGCGGCGGCGTGGACCGTACGGCTGTGCAGCCGCAGCCCGCCACCGGTGTCCCGCACCTTGTCGACGCTCGCGCCCCACAGCAGCCCGAGGCTCCACCCCGAGATGTCGTACATCGTGGAGACGTCCGCGCTGATGTCACGGCCCTCGGAGAGGATCACATTGGCGATCCCGCGCTTGGCCTGGTGCATGTCGACCACGTACGAGCCCGCCGGATACGAACGTCCCGCGAGCCGGAAGCCGGCCGACGCCCGCTCCACCCGTACGTCATTGGCGATGAGATGGTCCACCAGCCGGGCCGCCGCGGTGGCGGAGCGCTGGCCCTCGCCCGCCGGGATCACATACGCCCGGGGGAAGGTGGTCGTGTAGACGTCCTCCGGACCGATGCCCGGCACACCCGGCACGGTGTCCTCGGAGACCGGCCGCTGGGCCTCGCCCGCCACACCCCGCCGGAAGGTCTCGATCTGGTCGGCGATCAGCGACGCGCGGTGCCGGTACGTGTAGTCGAGGGTCGCGCGCATCGCCGCGCCCGCGATGTCCGTGTTGATCGCGGACCGCCGGCGCAGCTCCTCGACGGGCAGGGAGTCGTACGAGGCGTTGTTGACGCGCATCGGGATCTCGACGGTGTGCGAGGCCACGGCCCCCTGGAACGCCATGTACTGGGGGGTGAAGATGGGCGGCCAGTCGTCCCAGCCCTCCTGCTGGTCACGGAAGGGGATGACGGGCGGCTCGACCCCGTCCTTCGCGGAGGTGTAGCCGAGGTCGTTCACCGCCTTCTCCATGCCGAGGGCGTTGGCGTACGTGTTCTTCAGGAACAGGTCGTACTCGTAGTTCTCGCCGTGCGGCGGGGTGGTCGGTTCGATCAGGGTGCCGTTGACATAGCCGTGCAGATCGAGCATCACGGCCGGCTGCTTGTCGATCGCGATCTGCCGGACGGCGCGGGTCTCTGGCTGCGAGCCGGTGATGAAGTCCCGGTTCAGGTCGAAGCCGGCGCCATTGGCGCGGGTTCCGGCGATCCGGCCGTCCGGGTTGGCGGTCACATTGAGATAGATCCGGTTCCTGGCGAGCAGATCGCCGGTCCTGCCGTCCTTCGCCTTCGCCAGTTCCTCGATGAGCTGAAGGGCCGCGTCGGTGCCCTCCCACTCGTTGCCGTGGATGTTGTTGTTGATGAAGACCGGGGTCTTGTAGGCGGACTTGATCCGGCGGTCCTTGGCGGCGGCCGCGGGGGAGTTCTCGATCAGTTCGCGCATCCGCTCCTGCTCGCGGGTCTCGCGCGCGCTCTCGGGGGCGGTGACGGTGACGAGATACAGCTCATGTCCGCCCGCGGAGCGGCCCGCGACCTCGACGCTGACGCGATTGCCCAGCTTCTGGAGGGCGTTGAGACGGGGCGCGAGGGAGTGGTACGGGGCCAGCCCCAGCTTGATCGACTTGTCGGCCGGGTTCTCGGGCGGTGTGTCGAGGACCGTACGGCGGGGATAGCCGCCGTCCTCGCGCAGCGCGGGACCGGGCGTACCGAGGCCGGTGAGCGCGGTGAGCGCGGTGAGTGCGGCGGAGGACTTCCCGGCGTCGGCGCCGGCGCCCGTGACGGCCACGGCGGCCGGACCGCCGTTCTCCCGCACGGGGTGCGGCCGCTGGGCGTCGCGCCCCGGGGCGGCGGTGGCGGGGAGCGGGGCGAGCAGCAGAGCACCGGCCGTAACGGCGGTGGTCAGCAGGACGGGTCTGGGTATCCCCATACGTCTGTACCCTCCGAGCTTTTGGAATTGATCAGAAGTGATCATTGGTATTCGGAATCGATCGACAGTGATCGGTATGCAGGGTTTACAGGGTGGGCGACCGGACGACAAGAGGGTGTCCACGTCGTGGGTAGGCTGAACTCCATGCATGATCTCGGGGCAGGTTTCGGCTACTTGATGAAGGGCCAGCGCTGGGTCGCGGGCCACGGCCGGTGGTTCGGGTTCGGGCTGCTGCCCGGTCTGGTCACCCTGGTGCTGTACGCGGGCGCGCTCGTCGGACTCTTCTACGGTGCCGACGATCTGACGGCCTGGGCGACCCCCTTCGCCGACGACTGGTCCTCGCCCTGGCTCGGACTCTTCCGGGGCTTTCTGACCGCGCTGGTCTTCGCGCTCGGTCTCTTTCTCGCGGTGGTCACCTTCACGGCCGCGACCCTGCTGATCGGCCAGCCCTTCTACGAGTCGCTCTCGGAGGCGGTCGACCGCGCCGAGGGCGGCGAGGTCCCCGAGTCCGGCCTGCCGCTCTGGCGCGAACTGCTGATCTCCGCCCGGGACAGCCTGCGGATCCTGGTGCGCGTGACGCTGTACGGGATCGTGCTCTTCGGGCTCGGCTTCATCCCGGTCGTCGGGCAGACCGTGATCCCCGTGCTCGGTTTCTGTGTGTCCGGCTTCTTCCTGACGGAGGAGCTGACGGCGGTGGCGCTCCAGCGGCGGGGGATCGAGCTGAAGCAGCGGCTGACCCTGCTCCGGGGGCGGCGGATGCTGGCGCTCGGCTTCGGTGTCCCGCTCACGCTCGCCTTTCTCGTACCGCTCGTGGCGGTGTTCCTGATGCCGGGCGCGGTGGCGGGTGCCACGCTGATGGCCCGTGAGCTCACGGCGGCGCCGGACACGGCGGGCGCGGCGGGCGTGCCGGACACGGCAGGCGCGGCGGTCGCGGCGAGCGGTGAGGACGCGCCCCGGACGGGCACACCGCTCACCCTCGACAAGTAGGTCCGGCCCGGACCGGGCCGGTGCGGCCCGGAGACCCCGTCAGGGTCTCCGGGCCGGCCGGTCAGGGGGCCGGGGTCCCGGCTGCCACGGTGATGATCGCCCGGAGCTGGGCGATGATGTCCAGCCGGTTCTGGACGAACTCGGGATCGGTCACCGTCCCCGTCGCCGGATCGGTGTTCCCCGCCCCGAACTGGAGGACGGGCGTGTGCACATGGCCGCCCGGGATCTCCAGGCCGAGCCGGTCGCGCAGCAGCGTCGCCCGGTAGGCGATCTCGTTGGAGAGGTAGTCCCCGCCGCCGCCCGCGCGGGCCGCCGAACCGGGTGTGGGTCCGTCGGGCCGTACCACCGGGGCCGTGCCGCCCGCCGGGACCTCCGTCACCGAGGTGTTGTCGTACACCGGGAACCGTCCGGTCGGCGCCGCCGTGATCGCGGCGTACGGCAGGCTGGTCACCGTCCACTGCGGCTGCGAGGCCGGGTCGCTCACCGGCACGAGGCCCGTCTCGGAGACATTGTCGTTGTCCCCGAACCCGCCGCGCCAGGCGCCGTTGAACCGCTCCACATCGATCCGTCCCACCCGGCCCTGGCTCACCGTCGTGAAGAGATCCGCTTGCGCGAGCGGGCCGCGCAGCGCCCGTTCCACGGTGCCGTCGGCGAAGTCCTGCCAGCGCACGGGGAAGACGGCGGTCTCGATCCGGGCGGGTCCGTCGGCGGTCCTGATGACCGTGCCGTCCAGGGCGAGCGCCGTCGCGCCCGAGGGATTGCTGATCCGGATGTCGCGGTCCAGGGTGAACGGATCGAAGCCGGTCACCACGATCCGCTTGACGCCCCGGTGGTCCTTGCCCGCCTTTCCGCCGGGTGCCTTTCCGCCGGAGGCCTTCCCGCCGGGCGCCCTGCCGCCGGGGAAGGTCAGCGAGTCCTGGCCGCGCGAGGAGCGCTCCAGCTTGCCGAGCAGAGCCGTGCGCGCGGCCTCGGAGAGCCGGAACCCCGGTTCCCACTGCCGCAGTTCGCGGGTGAGCGCGAGCCGCGCCCAGTACAGCGGCCGGTCGTCGTCCCGGCTCAGATCACCGCTCGCGGGGCCGCGCCCCTGCGCCCGGTCCACCGCCCGCTGCCACAGCCGCGCTCCCTGCCGTACGACGGTCCGCTCCGCCCCGGCGTACGAGTCCGCGTGGCGCAGCGACCGTACGAACTCCGGTGCCACCCGGTCGAAACCGCTGCGCCGCAGGATCTCCCGCGGTACGTCCCGGTCGAGGCGCTGCTCCTCGACGGTGAACTCCGCGGCGGCGGGCGCGGACCGGGCGGTGGCGAGCGGGGGCGGTGCGGCGAGGGTGAGGGCGGTGGCGGTGAGCAGGACAAGTCCTGACAGCTCCGGGCGTATCCGTCCGCGTGTCCTGCGGGTGCCGATCCGGCTCAGGGGCCTCATGAGTCTCACGGGAGTCCTTCCATCGGGTGGCGGAAGTATCGCCTCCGCACCGGCTCCGTGACCATGGCGCCTGACCGGCCGTGATGCCCGACACCGGCCGCGACGCGGGTCACCGGCCGCTCAGTCCCGTGGCCCCCGACCCGTACCGGGCCCCGGTTCTGGGCCCGTGTCGGGCCCCGGGCCCGGTCCCGTACCCGGCCCCGGGCCGCCCGACCGCAGCAGCGTCAGAAAGTCATGGAACGCCGCCGGCATGTCCACCGACTCCGGGTCCAGCAGCCACTGGTACTGGAGTCCGTCCATCACGGCGGTCAGCAGCGGCGCGGCCTGTTCCGGGGTGAGCCCGCCGGGCAGCCGGCCGCCGAACTCGTCGCGCAGCACGTCCGCCATCTCGCCCCGGACCTGCTCGTAGCGGTGGGTGAAGAACTCCCTGGCCGGGTGGTCCTCCGTCACGCTCTCGCCGAGCAGCGCCGAGAAGGTCTGCACGATCCCCGGGCGCATCGCGTTGTACTCGACCAGCGAGGTCAGCAACTCCAGCCGCCAGCCCTGCCGTCCACCGCCCCCGCCTCCCGTGTCCCACTGGTCGCGCTCCTCCAGGACGGCGACGAGCAGGGTCTCCTTGGTGGGGAAGTAGTGGAGCAGCCCCTGCTGGGTGAGGCCGACCCGCTCGGCCACCGCACCCAGGGTGGTGCCCCGGTAGCCGCGCTCGGCGATCACTTCGAGGGTGGCGCGGAGGATCTCCGCGCGCCGCTCCTCGCTTCTGGCTCGCGCCATCGGCCGGTTCCTTTCCGACGCAGGTCCACCCATTCATTGATAACGAATGGATAACGTAATCTACTTGTCTACAGATTCTGGGTCCACCATGTCACCATTCACCGGTACTCGACGAGGAGGTACGGCCGTGGCAGGCGCATCCAACACCCGGGCCGATCAGGCCCGCAACGCCGCTGTCGAGGCGGCGCTCGGCAAACTGGATCTGGACGCCAAGGCCCGGCTGCTGGCCGGGCAGGACATGTGGTCCCTCCCCGCGCTGCCCGAGATCGGTCTGGCGTCCCTGGTCATGTCCGACGGCCCCATCGGGGTCCGCGGGGTCCGCTGGACCGCCGACGACCCGTCCGTGGCCCTGCCGTCGCCGACCGCGCTCGCCGCCTCCTGGGACCCGGAGCTGGCCCGCCGGGCGGGCAGGCTGCTCGCGCAGGAGGCCCGCCGCAAGGGGGTCCATGTCCTGCTGGCGCCCACCGTCAATCTGCACCGCTCACCGCTCGGCGGCCGGCACTTCGAGGCGTACAGCGAGGACCCGTATCTGACCGGCGAGATCGGCACCGGTTATGTCCGGGGCGTCCAGGACGGCGGGGTCGGCACCACCGTCAAGCACTTCGTCGCCAATGACGCCGAGACCGACCGCTTCACCGTCGACAACATCGTCGCCCCGCGCCCGCTGCGCGAGCTCTATCTCGCCCCGTTCGAGGCCATCGTGGCCAATGCCCACCCCTGGGGCATCATGGCGGCGTACAACCGGGTCAACGGCTCGACGATGACCGAACACCGCTACCTCCAGAACGAGGTCCTGCGCGGTGAGTGGGGCTTCGACGGCTTCATCGTCTCCGACTGGCTGGCCGCGCGTTCCACCGTCGGCGCGCTCCTCGGCGGTCTCGATGTGGCGATGCCCGGCCCCGCGACCGTCTACGGCGAGGCGCTCGTGGCGGCCGTGCGCGCCGGTGAGGTGGACGAGCCCGCCGTCGACGAGGCGGTACGGCGTGTGCTGCGGCTGGCCGCACGGGTCGGCATCCTCGACGGCGCCCCGCCGGCCGTCACCGCGCACCCCGCGCCGATCGACGGCGACGCGCTGGCCCGCGAGGTCGCCCGCCGCTCGTTCGTCCTCGTGCGCAACGAGGTACGGGACGGCCGGCCCGCGCTTCCCGTGGACCCGGCCGGGACCGGAACGATCGCGCTCATCGGCGCGGCGGCCCGTGACGCCCGCGTCCTCGGCGGCGGTTCCGCCGTGGTCTTCCCCGACCATGTGGTCCCGCCGCTGGACGGTCTGGCCGCGGCCCTTCCCGAGGGCGTGCTGACCTACTCGGTCGGCGCCGACCCGAATGACGAACTCGCCGACGCCGGCCAGGGGTTCGAGCTGACCGCCACCTGCCGCGCGGCGGACGGACGGGTCCTGGGGACCGCCTCCGTGCCGGGCGGCCGGGTCCAGTGGGCGGGCAGCGACCTGCCCGACGGGGTCACCCACGACGAGCTGCACTCCGTCGAGCTGACCGGCTCCTTCACCCCCCGGGAGAGCGGTGAGCACTCCTTCGGCACCCGGGGTCTCGGCGGCTTCGTCCTCACCGTCGGCGGCGAGGTCCTCTTCGACGGCACGGAGGAACCGAGGCCGGCCTCCGACCCGTTCGAAGGGTTCTTCGGCGGCCCGGTGGAGCGCGCGCACGCCGAGCTGACCGAGGGCGAGCGCGTCGGGATCTCCCTCCTCCACACCGTCCACAGGATCACGGACGCCCCGATCCAGGCCGTCGCCTTCTCCCTGCTCCACCTCGGCCCGCGCCATGACCCCGACGAGCTGATCGCCGGGGCCGTCGAGGCGGCCCGCACGGCGGACACCGCCGTCGTGGTGGTCGCCACCACCGAGAGGGTCGAGTCGGAGGGCTTCGACCGGAAGGACCTGAGGCTCCCCGGCCGCCAGGACGATCTCGTACGGGCCGTCGCCGCGGTCAATCCGAACACCGTGGTGGTCGTCAACACCGGCTCTCCGGTGGAGATGCCCTGGCGCGAGTCCGTGGCCGCGATCCTGCTGAGCTGGTTCCCCGGCCAGGAGGGCGGCGCCGCGCTCGCCGATGTCCTCCTCGGCGCCGAGGAGCCGGGCGGTCGGCTGCCCACCACCTGGCCGGCCGCCCTGGCCGACGCACCGGTCTCGCTGACCGCTCCCGAGGGCGGCGAACTCCACTACGACGAGGGCGTGTTCATCGGCTACCGGGCCTGGGAGCGGGCGGGCACGGCTCCCGCCTACCCCTTCGGCCACGGCCTCGGCTACACCGACTGGGAGTACGAGACGATCGCGGCCACCACCGGCGACGCCCGGGTGCGGGTGCGCAACAGCGGTGTCCGCGCGGGCCGTGAGGTCGTCCAGATCTATCTGGCGCCCGTGGAGGGCACCCCGGAGCGCCCGGCGCGCTGGCTGGCGGGGTTCGCCACCGTCGAGGCGGGCCCCGGGGAGACCGTCGAGGTCCGGATCCCGCTGCGGCGCAGGGCCTTCGAGATCTGGGACGAGGAGGCCGGCGCCTGGTCGTTCGTCCCGGGGACCTACGAGGTCCAGGCGGGCCGCTCGGTCACCGACCGCAGGCTGACCGCCACCGTGACGGCCTCCGCCGCAGCCTGACAGACACGGCGGACACGGCGGATCCGAGGGACACGGCGGACACGGCGGATCCGACAGGTCCGGCGGTCCCGTGGATCCGACCGAAGATCTCCGGCCCCGAGGCGTACCTGACATACCGCCCCGGGGCCGGACCCCTCCGCCGGACGCCCGCCGGACCCTCCGCCGACGCGTGCAGGACAGGGCCTACCGGACGCCGAAGCGGTAGACCGTCGTCGAGCGGAACTCCTCACCCGGCCGCAGCACCGTGTCCGGGAACGACGGGCGGTTCGGGGAGTCCGGGAAGTGCTGGGTCTCCAGCGCCACACCGTCACCGGGAGCGTAGGGCTCGCCGTCGAAGTGGTCCCCGGTGTAGAGCTGGAGCCCCGGCTCCGTCGTGATGACGGTCAGCACCCGGCCCGACACCGGGTCGTACAGCTCCGCCGCCGGGTCCTCGCCGTCGAGGACGAAGTTGTGGTCGTAGCCGGTCCCCACCGGGCGCGGCTCGCGGAAGTCGAAGCGCGTCCCGTCCACCGGCGCGAGCTCCCCGGTCGGCACGCCCGTCCCGTCCACCGGGGTGATCCTGCCCGCCGCGATCCGCAGCTCGTGCCCGGCGGCGCTGCCACTGCCCGCGCCGCCCAGGTTCCAGTAGGTGTGGTTCGTCAGATTCACCGGGGTCGGGGCGTCCGTCACCGCGCGGTACTCGATCCGCAGCGCGCCGTCCTCGTCCAGCGAGTGGACCGCCGAGACCTCCAGCCGGCCCGGGAACCCCTCCTCGCCGTCCGGACTGGTCCGCGACAGCCGTACCCCGTGCTCACCGGCCTGCTCGGCGTCCCAGACCCGGCGGTCGAAGCCCCGCGCACCGCCGTGCAGACTGTTCGGCCCGTCGTTGGGCGTGAGCCGGTGGATGCGTCCGTCCAGGGTGAAGGCCGCGCCCGCGATGCGGTTCGCGTACCGCCCGACCAGCGCTCCGAAATAGGGGCCGCGCGAGCCCAGATAGCCCGTCACCTCGGCGAAGCCGAGCGCCACATTGGCGACGGTGCCGTTCCGGTCGGGAATCTCGACCGACTGCACCACGCCGCCGTACGTCAGCAGACGCAGCCGGGTCCCGGCCCGTTCGAGGGTCCAGCGGTGAACGGGCGTACCCTCGGGGGCCGCGCCGATGCGCTCCGTGTTCATGACAGTCACGATCGAGCACCCTACGCCGGGCCGGCGCGGGCGGCTACGGACCCTCCGCACGGGCGGCCACGGACCCGCCGCGCGGGCCGCGCGGGCGATGCGGGACCGGACCTGCACGGGGGTGTGGCCGATGCGGTGCCGGACCGCACCGCACCTACGCGGGCGGATCCGCCGCGGTGATGTTGCGGTACGCGATCTCCGCCAGCCGGCTCTGCCCGTTCTTGCTGGGATGGAACCAGTCCCAGTGGCTGAGCTGCTCCCCGGTGAACCGGTAGTCGAAGACCGCGCCGCCGTCGTACCGGCAGCGCAGATCCTTCGCGCAGACGTCTTCGAGCACCTTGTTGTAGGCCACGACCCGGTCGTACACGACGGCCCTGCGGCGCTGCGCCGGCTCGCTCATGTCCTGCGAGTCCCCGAGCATCGAGGCACAGATCCCCAGCTTCCAGATCTGCCGGCCCAGCGGATTGCCGCGGCCGGTGGACCAGAGCCGCTTGAGATCCGGCACGCTCGACACATACACCTGTGCCTTGGGCGCCCCGGCGCGCAACTGGCGCATCGATGCCTCGAAGGACGTACGGAAGTCCTCGACCGGCGTCATCTGCTTCGGGGAGTCCCGGCAGGCGTCATTGGCCCCCACCATGACCGTGACCAGCTCGGGCCCGTGCTGCGCCGCCTGGGCCATCTGGCCGGGCAGATCGGCCATCCGGGCGCCGGTCACCGCGTGGTTCCAGCTCCGCTGCTTCAGCGCGGGCGCCCCCAGGAGCCGGAGCGAGAGACTGCGCACCTCCATGTCCGTACCCGTCGCCCAGGACACCTCGGGGCAGTCCGCCAGCACCACACAGGCGTCGAAGCCACGGGTGATCGAGTCACCGACCGCGGCCACGGAGGCGGGGGCGCGGTCCCAGACGGGGGTGGGACGCGGGGACGGGCCGGTGCTCTTCGACGCGGTGCCGGAGGAGGAGCCGCCGAGGGAGTCACAGCCGGCCAGCACCCCGGTCGCGGCGAGCACGGCGGCCGTGACGGCGGCGAGCCCGGCGCGCGGGCGCCGCCGGTCCGTACGGCCCCGGCACCCGCTCCGAAGGCTCTTGCGCATGACGGCCCCTCCCCGTTCGGCGTCCTCAGGCATCCGGCGGCGTCCTGCCGAGTGAAAGCTTCGCGCATATCGGTCCCAGGACCGACCGTACGTCACCCCGGGCACCCCGCCGCACGGTAGCTTTTCCCACGTCGAACCAGAGGCGCCCTGATCTCTCGGCTCCGGTAAATTACATCACGTCACATGCTGTCCCTTTTGCGGAGTTTTACTCCCGATGCTGTTTACTGAGGCCGCTGGGAAAGGCGAACCTCGTCCCACACTGGAGGTCCCGGTGACGACACGTGGAGTTCTGTACGTTCACTCCGCACCGCGCGCGATGTGCCCCCACGTCGAGTGGGCGGTGGCCGGAGTTCTCGGTCTGCGGGTCCAGCTCGACTGGATCCGCCAGCCCGCCTCGCCGGGCACCTGGAGAGCGGAAGTCTCCTGGAAGGGCCGCGAGGGCACCGCGTCCAAGCTCGCCTCCGCGCTGCGCGGCTGGCAGATGCTCCGCTTCGAGGTGACCGCGGAGCCCTGTCCCACCGCCGAGGGCGAGCGCTACAGCGCCACACCCGACCTGGGGATCTTCCACGCCGTCACCGGAATGCACGGCGACATCCTGGTCCCCGAGGACCGGCTGCGGGCCGCGCTGGCCCGCTCCCAGCAGGGCGAGACCCAGTTGGAGGCGGAGATCGCCAAGCTGCTCGGCAAGCCGTGGGACGACGAACTGGAGCCGTTCCGGTACGCCGGCGAGGGCGCCCCGGTCCGCTGGTTGCACCAGGTCGTGTGAGCGGGCGGGGCCACTCCGTCCTACGGTGGTCCCATGGCTGATCAACTCGCAGTAGCTGTCCTCGGCACGGGCATCATGGGTGCCGCGATGGCCCGTAACCTCTGCCGCGCCGGACACGACGTCCGGGTCTGGAACCGCACTCCCGCCAAGGCCGAAGCCCTCGCCGCCGACGGCGCGCGGGTCGCCGCGACCCCCGCCGAGGCCGTGACCGGCGCGGATGTCGTTCTCACCATGCTGTACGACGGACCCGCCGCCCTGGAGGCCATGACCGCCGCGGGCCCCGGTCTGCGCCCCGGTGCCGTCTGGCTCCAGTCGACGACCGCCGGTGTCGAGGCGATCCCCTCGATGGCCGGGCTGGCCCGTCAGCAGGGACTGGTCTTCGTGGACGCGCCGGTGCTCGGCACCAAGGGACCCGCGGAGAAGGGCCAGTTGGTGATCCTGGCCGCGGGACCCGAGGAGGCGCGCGGCCCGGCCACCCCCGTACTCGACGCCATCGGCAGCCGCACGGTCTGGCTGGGCGAGGACGGCGGCACCGGCGCCGCCACCCGGCTCAAGCTGGTCTGCAACAGCTGGGTGCTGGCCATCACCGGCGGTGCGGCCGAGGCGCTCGCCCTGGCCAAGGGGCTGGACGTCGACCCCAGGCACTTCCTGGACGCCGTCTCCGGCGGCGGGCTGGACTGCGGCTATCTGCACGTCAAGTCCGACGCGATCCTCGACGACGACTACGACCCGAGCTTCACCGTCGTCACGGCGGGCAAGGACGCCCGTCTGATCGTGGAGGCGGGCGAGGCCCACGGCGTACGGCTGGACCTCGCGGCGGCGAACGCGGAACGCTTCCGCCGGGCGGAGGCCCAGGGCCACGGCGACAAGGACATGGCGGCGACCTACTTCGCCAGCTTCGACGCCTGACCGGGACCCAGGACCCGTCCGACGCACGACGGGCGCGTGCCGGGTCCCCGGCCCCGAGGGCCGGTGGACGGGGCACGCGCCCGTGAGCGGCGCGTTCGGACCGTGTCGCGCGTCGGGCCGGGCCGGACCATCAGGCCGTGCCGGGCCGTACGCGGGCGTCAGACCGTACGGAGCGCCAGCACCACGTTGTGGCCGCCGAAGCCGAACGAGTTGTTGATCGCCGCGATCGTGCCGCTCGGGAGCGCCCGGGGCGTGTCGCGCACGATGTCCGCGTCCACCTCTTCGTCGAGGTCGTCCACATTGATCGTCGGCGGTGCCACCCGGTGGTACAGCGCGAGCACCGTGGCCACGGTCTCGATACCGCCCGCGCCGCCCAGCAGATGCCCCGTCATCGACTTGGTGGCCGAGACGGCGACATGGTCCAGATCGTCACCGAGGACCCGGCGCAGCGCCTTGACCTCGGCGACATCGCCCTGCGGGGTGGAGGTCGCGTGCGCGTTGAGGTGCATCACCTCGGACGGCTTGAGGTCCGTGTTCTCCAGCAGGTTCTCCATGGCCTTCGCGATACCGCGGCCGGTGGGCTCGGGCTGGGCGATGTGATGGGCGTCGGAGGACAGGCCCTGGCCCAGCACCTCGCAGTAGGCGCGCGCGCCGCGCGCCGCGGCGTGTTCCGCGGACTCCAGGACGACGACACCCGCGCCCTCGCCGAGGACGAAGCCGTCACGGCCCTTGTCGTAGGGGCGGGAGGCCTTGGTGGGCTCGTCGTTGTTCTTCGACATCGCCATCATGTTGGCGAACGCGGCGATGGGCAGCGGGTGGATGGCCGCCTCCGTACCGCCGGCGACGACGACATCGGCGCGGCCGGTGCGGATCATCTCCACGGCGTAACCGATGGCTTCCGCGCCCGACGCGCAGGCGGAGACCGGGGTGTGCACGCCCGCGCGGGCGCCCACCTCCAGACTCACGTTGGCGGAGGGGCTGTTCGGCATCAGCATCGGCACGGTGTGCGGGGAGACGCGGCGCTCGCCACGCTCCTTCAGCACGTCGTACTGGTCGAGCAGGGTGGTGACGCCGCCGATGCCGGAGGCGATCACGGTGCCGAGGCGGTCGGGGTCGACAGCGGGGTCCTCGCCGGCCTTGGCGGTGTAACCCGCGTCCGCCCAGGCCTCCCTGGCCGCGATCAGCGCGAACTGCGCCGAGCGGTCCAGTCTGCGGGCGAGCGGACGGGGCAGTACATCGCCCGGGTCGACTGCCGCCACCGCGGCGATATGGACCGGCAGGCTGGTGAAGCGCTCGCCCTCCAGGGGACGGACCCCGGAGCGGCCCGCGAGCAGACCTTCCCAGGTCGATGCGCTGTCGCCACCCAGTGGTGTGGTTGCGCCGATACCGGTGACGACCACGGTGCGATTGGTCGAGCTCACTGGAATTCTTTCTCCACGTGTAGAGGGTGCTGAATTTTTACGGCGCCACCACCGGGTGGCGTGTGCCGCGCGATCCGGGTCAGGCGGGTCAGGCGGCCTGGTGCTTCGCGATGTACTCGGCGGCGTCGCCGACCGTCTTCAGGTTCTTCACGTCGTCGTCCGGGATCTTGACGTCGAAGCGCTCTTCGGCGGCGACGACGACCTCGACCATGGACAGCGAGTCGACGTCCAGGTCGTCGGTGAAGGACTTGTCCAGCTGGACGTCCTCGACCGGGATACCGGCGATCTCGTTCACGATCTCGGCGAGACCGTCGACGATCTCTTCCAGGGTGGCGGCCATGTGGGCGCTCCTTCGATTGTACGCAGAGGGATATATCGGAACACGCTCCGGAAAGATCCGGTGTGCCTAGGGGAGGGTAACGACCGTCGCGGCATAGACGAGACCCGCCCCGAAGCCAATGACGAGCGCGGTGTCGCCGCTCTTCGCCTGCCCGGTCGCCAGAAGCCGCTCCATCGCGAGCGGGATCGAGGCGGCCGAGGTGTTGCCGGTGGTCTCGATGTCACGCGCGACCGTGACGCTGTCCGGCAGCTTCAGAGTCTTCACCATCGAGTCGATGATCCGCATATTGGCCTGGTGCGGAATGAAGACATCCAGGTCTTCCGAGCTGATTCCGGCCGCGTCCAGCGCCTGCTGGGCGACCTTCGCCATCTCGAAGACGGCCCAGCGGAAGACGGCCTGGCCCTCCTGCGTGATGGCCGGGAACTTCTCCACCGTGCCGTCGCGGTAATCGTCCCACGGCACGGTCTGCTTGATGGTGTCGGACTTGTCGCCCTCCGAACCCCAGACCGTCGGTCCGATCTGCGGCTCCTTGGCGGGGCCGACCACGACGGCCCCCGCGCCGTCACCGAAGAGGAAGGCCGTGGCGCGGTCCTCCAGGTCCGTCAGATCGGAGAGCCGCTCCACCCCGATCACCAGGACATGCTCGGCCGAGCCCTCGACGACCATGCCCTTGGCCAGGGTCAGTCCGTAACCGAAGCCCGCGCAGCCGGCGGAGATGTCGAACGCGGCCGGCTTGCCCGCACCGATCTTGTCCGCGATCTCGGTCGCGATGGCGGGGGTCTGCTTGAAGTGCGAGACGGTGGAGACCACCACGGCGTCGATCTGCTCGGGAGTGATCCCGGCGTCGGCGATCGCCTTGCCCGACGCCTCGACGGACATCGCGGCGACGGTCTCCTCGGGCGAGGCCCAGTGGCGGGTCGCGATTCCGGAGCGGGAGCGGATCCACTCGTCCGACGAGTCGATCGTTTCGAGGATCACCTCGTTCGGCACGATCCGGGTCGGGCGGTAGCCTCCCACGCCCATGATGCGCGCGTACGGGGCGCCCTTGCTGGGCTTGATCTTCGACATGCTCTCTGGCTCCTATTCAGCCGTGGAGGAGTGCTCGGCGATCAGCGTGCGGGCCGCGTCGAGGTCGTCGGGGGTCTTCAGCGCGACGGTCTTCACTCCGGGCAGGGCCCGCTTGGCGAGACCCGTCAGGGTGCCGCCGGGGCACAGCTCGATGAGAGCGGTCGCACCGCGCTCCTGGAAAGTCTCCATGCACAGGTCCCAGCGGACCGGATTGGCGACCTGACCGACCAGGCGCGTCACGATTTCGGCTCCCGTCGCGACGGCCTGTCCGTCGCGGTTCGAGATGTACGGCACGGCCGGATCGGAGACGACCAGCGATCCGGTGGCCACTTCGAGCTTCTCCACCGCGGACGCCATATGGTGCGTGTGGAACGCCCCGGCGACCTTGAGCGCCACCACCCGCCGCACGCCCTCGGGCTTGTCGGCCTCCAGCGCGGCGAGTTGTTCGAGCGTGCCCGCGGCCACGATCTGGCCCGCGCCGTTCACATTCGCCGGCGTCAGACCGAGCTTCCCCAGATGAGCGAGGGTGGTCTCCGGGTCGCCGCCGAGGAGCGCCGACATACCGGTCTCGGTGACGCCCGCGGCCTCGGCCATGGCCAGCCCGCGGGCCCGTACGAGTTCCAGGGCCGCTTCGTCGGAGAGCACCCCGGCCAGTGCCGTGGCGGCCAGTTCACCGACACTGTGGCCGGCCGTGGCGCCGATGTCGCGCGCCATGTCCGCGGTGGCGGGGAAGAGCTGACGGGCCGACAGCAGCGCGGCGGCGACCAGCAGCGGCTGGGCGACCGCGGTGTCACGGATCTCGTCCGCGTCGGCGTCCGTGCCGTAGTGGACCAGATCCAGGTCGATGGCGGCCGACCATGCCCGCAGCCGGTCTTCGGCACCGGGCAGTTCGAGCCAGGGAGTCAGGAAGCCGGGCGTCTGAGCGCCTTGGCCGGGAGCGACGAGTACGAGCACTCTCACACTCTCTCTTGTGGACGGGTCGTATCGCCCGTGAGGACAAGGACGAAGAACCGTCAGGGGAATTGTTGGAGTACGACAAAAGTCTAGGTCTGGGGGTCTCCGTCGGCCAGACGCCCCAGGATCAGGGCAATCCGCAGCGTGAAGGCGGATCTGACATCGGACGGTGACCATCCGGTGACGTCAGTCACACGTCGGAGCCGGTAGCGCACGGTGTTGGGGTGAACGAAGAGCATCCGGGCGGCGCCTTCGAGACTGCTCGCCTGCTCCAGATAGACACTCAGAGTCTCCAGCAGCGCCGACCCCGCCTCTTCCAGCGGTCTGTAGATCTCCTCCACCAACTGCTCACGCGCGGCCGGGTCCGAGGCGATGGCGCGCTCCGGCAGAAGATCGTCGGCGAGCACCGGACGCGGCGCGTCCTGCCACGCGAAGCACGCCTTCAGCCCCGCCGCCGCGGCCTGCGCCGACCTGGTGGCGGACAGCAGATCGGGCACCACGGGGCCCGCGACGACCGGGCCCGCGGCGTACGGGCCGATCAGCGCCTTGGCGACCTGGAGCGGATTGTCGCTGCCGCCCGCGATCACCACGAGCCGGTCGCCCAGCACCCCGGTGAGCACCTGGAGCTTGGCGTGCCGGGCGGCCCGCCGGATCGCCTCGACGGTCAGCTCGCTGTCCCCGTCCGGGGCGGTGCCGAGCAGCACACAGACATGCTCGGGGGAGTTCCAGCCGAGGGCGGCGGCCCGTGAGACGGCGCCCTCGTCGGCCTCGCCGGAGAGCACGGCGTTCACGACGAGCGACTCCAGCCGCGCGTCCCACGCGCCCCGGGCCTCGGCGGCCTGGGCGTACACCTGGGCGGTGGCGAAGGCGATCTCCCGCGCGTACACGAGCAGCGCCTCACGCAGCGCGGACTCGTCGCCGGGCGCCGCGACCTCCTCGATCGCCGTCTCCATGACCTCGATCGTGGTCCGCACCATCTCGACGGTCTGGCGCAGGGTGATCGCCCGGGTCAGTTCGCGGGGGGCGGTGCCGAAGACATCGGTGGAGATGGCCTGGGGGGTCTCCGGGTGCCGGAACCACTCGGTGAACGCCGCGATACCGGCCTGGGCGACCAGCCCGATCCAGGAACGGTTCTCCGGCGGCATCGCGCGGTACCACGGCAGCGTCTCGTCCATACGGGCGATGGCGTTCGCGGCGAGCCGTCCCGAGGACTGCTCCAGCCTGCGCAGTGTCGCGGGATGCGGATGGGGTTCGTTCGAGGGTTCAGGCACGGGACAAGAGTGCCTCATCGCGGCGGGTGCCCGGCGGCCCGGGGTGGGAGGGCGCCCCGGGGCCCGCACCGCGCCCGCGCGTACCGGAACACCGCGGGAACCGGTCCGATCCACGAGAAACCCCCTACCGTTGAGCTGTGATTCTCGTACGGCACGCAGCGCAGCGTCATGTCGGCGGTGACCCCGGCGCGGGCATCGAGTCCCTGCACGCCTTCTCCTTCGGGCGCCACTACGATCCGGACAATCTTCGCTTCGGCGCGGTCCTCGCCTGCAACGAGGAGCGGCTCGCGCCGGGCGCCGGGTTCGGTGAACATCCGCACAGCCATACGGAGATCGTCACCTGGGTCGTCGAGGGCGAGCTGACGCACCGCGATTCGGCCGGGCACGCGACGGTGGTCGGGACGGGGGACGTCCAGCGGCTCAGCTCGGGTGGCGGGGTGCGGCACGAGGAGCGCAACGACGGTGAGCGCCCGCTGGTCTTCGTACAGATGTGGCTCGCGCCGCTGGAGCCGGGCGGCGAGCCCGCCTACGAGATCGTCCGGGGTATCGCCGACTCCACGCCGTACGCCCTGCCCCAGGCCGGCGCGATGCTGCATGTACGGCGTCTTCAGGACGGCGAGCGCTCCGCCGTGCCGGACGCGCGGTTCGTCTATGTCCATGTGGTGCGCGGCGGGGTACGGATCGAGGGCGGGGGCGGGGCGGGCGAGAAGCTGGCCCCCGGTGACTCCGCGCGGATCACGGACGCCGAGGGGCTGGAACTGACGGCGGGCCCGGCGGCGGAGGTGCTGCTCTGGGAGATGACGGGCTGAGGGACCGGGCCGGGGCGGTGCGGGGACGGTGCGGGGAGAGGGGGCCGGGCGGTCCTCGGGCCGCCGGGGAGGTCAGCCCGCGCGCAGCTCCGCCAGGACCGCGTCGGTGAAGGGCGGCCAGGCCTCGACCGCCCAGGGCCCGAAGGCCCGGTCGGCCAGCGCCACACAGGCGGCCCCCGCGTCCGGGTCGATCCACAGGAACGTACCGGACTGGCCGAAGTGCCCGAAGGTACGCGGTGAGGACGAAGTACCCGTCCAGTGCGGGGACTTGGCGTCCCTGATCTCGAAGCCGAGACCCCAGTCGTTGTTCTTCTGGTGGCCGTAGCCGGGCAGGACGCCGGAGAGCCCCGGGTGGACGACGGTCATCGCCTCCAGCACCGTGCGCGGATCGAGCAGCCGGGGCGCCTGGACCTCGGCGGCGAACCGCACCAGATCGTCGACTGTCGAGACGGCGTCCCTGGCCGGTGACCCCTCGAAGGTGGTCGAGTCCATGCCCAGCGGTTCGAGCACCGCCTCGCGCAGATAGTCGGCGAACGGTATGTCGGTGGCCTTGGCGACATGCTCGCCCAGCACCTCGAAGCCCGCGTTGGAGTAGAGTCGGCGGGTGCCCGGCGCGCCGGTCGCCCGGTGCTGGTCGAAGGCGAGACCGCTGGTGTGCGCGAGCAGATGGCGGACCGTGGAGCCCTCGGGCCCGGCCGGCTCGTCCAGCTCGACCGCTCCCTCCTCGTACGCCACCAGCACCGCGTACGCCGTGAGCGGCTTGGTCACGGAGGCGAGGGGGAAGCGGTGCGACGTCGGTCCGTGGGTGCCGGTGACGGTGCCGTCCGCCCGTACGACAGCGGCCGCGGCGGTCGTCACCGGCCAGTTCTCGATCAGTGCCAGGCTCTGCATGGCTAGAGCGTAGAGGACTCAGAAAGTCAGTCTCATGGAGGGATCGGGGGTACGGACGAACCCCAGCGAGGCGTACAACGGCTCGCCCTCCCGGGACGCGTGCAGATGGATCTTCCGCACGCCACGGGCCCGGTACCAGTCGAGCAGCGCCTCCAGGCACGCCCGGGAATGGCCGCGCCTGCGCAGGTCCGGATCGGTGGCGACATTGAAGACATGGCCGCTGACCCCCGTGGGATTGGTGGGGCCGCCGAGCCGGTGCTCGACCGTGCCGGCCGCGCAGGCGGCCAGCTCGCCCGGCCGCCCGGGACGGTCCACGACGAACGCGACCAGGGTGGCGTCGGGCTCGGCGAGCCTCGCGCGCAGCACCTCGGCCACGGCCGGCTGCCAGCCGGTGTCCGGGTCGGGCCCGCGGTAGGAGTCGAACATGACCTGGCGGAGTCGGACCAGTTCCTGGGCGTCCTCGGGCACTGCCCGGCGTGCGTGGCTCATGGAACGGAGTCTCGTTCAGGCCACCGGGAAACTCCTGTCATTTTCGGCTTGCTTCGAGTGCACTCCAAGGATCTAGCGTGGACGGCATGACCCTGACCGAGAGCAGTCCGGTACCTGCCGAGCGTGTGGACGTGTGCGTGGCGCCGCCCCGCCGGCATCCACGCCCCGACGGTGAGGACCGCTACACGATCAGCGAGGTCGCCGCCTTCACCGGACTCACCGCGCACACCCTGCGCTGGTACGAGCGGATCGGTCTGATGCCGCACATCGACCGGTCGCACACCGGGCAGCGGCGGTTCAGCAACCGGGATCTCGACTGGCTGGCCTTCGTCGGAAAGCTGAGACTGACCGGGATGCCTGTCGCGGACATGGTCCGGTACGCCGAGCTGATCCGGGTAGGCGAGGAGACGTTCGAGGAGCGGCAGGAACTGCTGGAGCGGACCCGGCGCGATGTGCTGAACCGGATCACGGAGCTCCAGGACACGGTCGCCGTCCTCGACCACAAGATCAGCTTTTACGCGGACGCCCGCTGGGCGTCGGAGAGGGCCTGAATCCCGATGAGCGAGAGCAAGATCGAAAAGGTACGGCTCGGGACCGGCGGCCCTGAGGTCGGAGCCCAGGGGCTCGGCTGCATGGGTATGAGTTTCGCGTACGGGCCGAGGGACCAGGACGAGGCACGCGCCACCCTGGAGCGCGCCCTGGAGCTGGGCGTGACGCTGTACGACACGGCGGACGCGTACGCGGCGGGCGAGAACGAGAGGCTTCTCGCGCCGTTCGTGGGGGCGCACCGCGACGAGATCGTGCTGGCGACGAAGTTCGGGCTCGGTATCGACCCGGAGGACCACACCAAGCGCACCATCCGCAATGACGAGCCCTACATCCGCCGGTGCGTCGAGGGGAGCCTCGAACGTCTCGGCGTCGACGTGATCGACCTCTATTACATGCACCGGCGCGATGTGAACGTCCCCATCGAGGAGACGGTCGGCGTGATGGCCGAGCTGGTGAGCGAGGGCAAGGTCAAGCACCTGGGACTCAGCGAGGTCACCGCCGGGGAGCTGCGCGCGGCCCAGGCGGTGCACCCGATCACGGCGGTGCAGTCCGAGTGGTCGCTCTTCAGCCGGGACATCGAGGCGAAGGTCGTCCCGGCCGCCGTGGAACTCGGCGTGGCGCTCGTGCCGTACTCCCCGCTCGGCCGAGGCTTTCTGACCGGCGCGTTCGTCCACGCCGACCGTGAGCTGGGGGACGACGACTTCCGCCGCCAGCAGCCCCGCTTCACGGGCGAGAACGCCGCCGCGAACGCCGCGCTGCTCGAACCCGTGCGGAAGATCGCCGAGGGGCGGAACGCCACGCTGGGGCAGGTCGCGCTCGCCTGGGTGCAGCAGCGGGCGGCGGTGCACGGGCTGTCCGTCGTACCGATCCCGGGGACGAGCAGGCGCACCCGTGTCGAGGAGAACACCGCCGCCACGCATCTCATCCTCACGGACAGCGAGCTGCGGCTGCTGGAGCCGATCGCGGGCCAGGTGGCCGGCGCCCGCTACGCCGACCCGACGTTCTCCTCGGCGGGCCGCGAGTAACCGCTGGGGCGTCGTGCCCGCCTGGGGTGCGCGCCCGCGTGGGGCCGCCGCCCGGGGGTGTGTCCGCCCGCGGGGCCGGGCCGCCCGGGGTCGTGCCGGCCCGGGGCCCGTGCCCGCTTGGGGCTGTGCCCGTCCGGGGCCGGTGCCCGCTTGGGGCTGTGCCCGTCCGGGGCCGGTGCCCGCTTGGGGCTGTGCCCGTCCGGGGCCGGTGCCCACGGGGGGCCGTACCTCCGGGGGGCGCTGCCCCCCTGTGCCCGCGCCCGTCAAGCTCGGGTGCGGTGCCGCGCCGGGGGTGTGTCCGCCCGCGGGGCCGGGCCGCCCGGGGTCGTGCCGGCCCGGGGGCCCGTGCCATGTGGGGCCGTGGCTCCCGGGCCGGTGGTGTCCCGGGTCGGGGCGCGCGGGGGTGGGGACGGCCCTCGGGTCAGAGTTCCGCCAGGAGCTCCGCCTTCTTCGCCGAGAACTCGTCGTCCGTCACCAGACCCGCCTGGTGCAGCTCACCGAGGTGGCGGATACGGTCGGCCACATCCGCCGGGTCGCGGCGCAGGGACGCCACTGCGGGCACCGGTACCGGGGCGCGCTTCGAGGCCGCCTCCTGGACCGCCGCCAGCACCGCCGCCGCGAACGGCAGCGACTCGTGGACCGGGCCGTAGCCGGGTCCGAAGACGACCGCCGCCGGGTCGTGGTCCGCCTGCGCCGGCTGCGCCGGTCCCGTACCCGTGACGGCTGCGTCGCGCCGCAGCAGCCGCAGATAGCCGTCGATCAGCTCGGGGGAGCGCCACTCGACCCCGTGCAGCTCCTCCACCGGGAGGTTCTGGTCGCCCGCCTTCCACTTGGTGCTGGAGGCACCCGTCCGGAACCAGCGGAAGGACACCCGGTCCCCGTCGAAGACGGCCTTGCCGTCGTACGCCTTGAAGTGCAGCGGAGGCGCGGGAGCGGCCACCAGATAGCGCTCGGCCGGCTCCTGCCCGTCCCGTACCCCCCGCGCCAGCGCGGCCCGCAACTGGTCGGCGTAGTACTCGGCGAGGGTGTCGCGCTCGGCCGGGACCACCAGCCGGTAGGGATCGCCGCTCTCCCTGAGCTGTCCGGCCGCCGCCTCCACGAGCGGGTCGGCCCCGGCTCTCGGCACGGCGCGCAGCACCACCGTGCCCCGCTTTCCGGGAGTGAGCGTCACCGATGACAACGCCTCGTGGGGGATACGGCGTTCGCCGAGCGCCTGGAAGAGCTTCGGCGTTCTGATCCCCCGTTCGAAGCGGATGAGCACGGAGTCGCTGTCGAACTCCCAGGTGGCATGAATCCCCGCGAGCACATCACCCATGTGCCTCATCGTAGGCGGCGTGCGCCCGTGCGTCGCCTGCCTCAGCGCAGGAATTCTACGCGCGTGGTCCGCGTACGCCCGCTCCGCGTGCCCCGCGTGCGCGGGTCCCCGCGGCCGGGCCGTCAGGCCTGGCCCGTTCCGCTCCCGCCGTCCTCGGGGATTCCGCTCACACAGCCGTCGTCGCCGTCCGCGCAGCTCACCGTCGTGTACGAGCCGACGCCGATGCCCGCGAAGTTGTGCAGGCTCTCGGTGCCCGGTTCGAAGTAGCCGCTGTGGCCGGCCGCACCGGCCGCCGAGAGCACCCGGGCCCCGAAGGCCCGCTCCATCGGGTCCGCGCCGTGCCCGAGTCCGCCGACCGCGAGGTACGGCACGTCCTCGATCCAGTCGTCACGGTCCCGCATGGCCCATACGCGGGCGTCGGTACGGAGCTGCCGCGCGTTCTCCACCCGCATGCCGGGGCTGCCCGCGACCGCCACATCGGTGACCCGGGCCGGCAGGGCGCGCGCCGCCACCCCGCACACCACGGAGCCGTAGCTGTGGCAGAAGAGCGAGACCCGGGAGGCGCCCGGGAGCGCGCGGGTCAGCGCGGCGAGCCGTACGGCGCCCTCCTCCGCGAGCTTGCCGATGGCGGCGTCCATGCCGAGCCCGGCGGGCGAGGTGTAGTCGGCCCAGGCGATGACGGCGGTACGCGTGCCGGTGTCGGCCGCCCGCTCGGCGGAGTACAGCGACTCGGCCATGCCCACCGGGGCCGTGTACCAGCGCTCCGTCCGCTCGAAGGTCAGCACGTTCGTGTCGACCCCGGGCACGACGACCGAGACCCGCTGGGCGCGTTCGAGATCGCCGAACACCTCCGCGGCCCGGCCCTTCCCCGAGGGGTCGAACGCGAGGATCTGCCGGTCCCCGCCGAGCATCGACTCGTAGCGGTGCATCCGGCGGCCGGCCTGCCGCCGGCCGTCGTTGGAGAGTCTGGTGTCGTGCATACGCCGCTCCTCCACCGTGAGCGCCCCCATCAGGGCCAGCCGGTTGGCGCGGTAGCGCAGCCCGACGGGCGCGCCGTTGAGATTGCCGACGACCAGCGGGTACGTGGCGGCCAGCCGCTCCTGTTCCTCTGAGGTCAGCGAGGCGAAGAACGCGGCGAGCCGCTTCGGCGGCGAAGCGGGGTTCGGCAGGTGCCGCACGCCTATCCGGCCCCGCTCCCACGCACTGAGCGCGGCTTTCAGGGGTTCGCCGGGGCCGCGCTGACGCTGGACGGCGGTCCAGCCGGTGGTCGACAGCATCACGAAGACGACGGCGAGGGCGAGCAGGGCGCGCCAGACGTTGAGCGTGGGAGAGGAGTCGAAGGAGGTCACTGTTCAACCAGACTAGGACGGGCGCGGGAGGCCTCGCGACGCGGGTGATACGGATCACGGACGGGGGAGGATTGAACCGACGGTAACCTCACCGGCCGTGCAGAGGGCGCGCACGCTCCGGCGCGTTGTGGGTGTATGCCGGTCCAGACGGGCGTACGGGGGATCGGACGGGCGTACGGGGACGGGGGATCGGGCGGACGTACGGGGAGCGGCGGGAAACAACCGCGTGTCTACGGAGAACGGGGGATCCGGCCGCGTACGGCCGTACGGGGCACGGGAGCGGGGACGGGAACCGTCCTACGCGTCACCGGAATCGCCCCGGCCGGTACGAGGTGCGAGGTACGGGGGCGGGGAGCGGGGAGCGAGTACGGGCAGGGCGGTCAGCCGCGCGGACGGCGGACGGGACAGCACGCCCGCCCGCCGCGCGTCCGGGCCGTGCCCCAGTCCTCGGCGAGCGCGGGACCGAGCTGGTCGAGATACCTCTCGGACAGTTCGCGCAGGGTCTCCAGGCTGGTGTCCTGCCCCTTGCCCCAGAGCCGGCCCGTCACCCGCATCACGCCGGTGAACGCGGCGACGGCCACCCGTGGCCGCGGATCGGCGTCCACGTCCAGGCCCTCGCGGTCGGCGACCAACTGGGAGAGGCCGTCCTCCAGGACGGCGGAGCGGCGCAGATGGACGGCGAGCAGGGCCGGGGTCGACTCGATCATCTGGTACGTCCGCATATACAGATCGACGGGGATGACCGACTGGATCGTCTCGCCGACCGAGGTCCAGGCGGAGGTGACGGCGTTGCGCATCGCCTCCATCGGCCCCTCCGCGGCGGGCCGGACCCGCAGGGCCTCGACGAAGGTGCTCTCCACCATCTCCACGACGGCCAGGGCCACTTCTTCCTTGCTGGCGTAGTAGCGGAAGAAGGTGCGCTGCGACACCTCGACGGCGTCCGCGATCTCGTCGATGGTGGTGCGCTCGTACCCCTGGGTGGTGAACCGTTCGAGTGCCTCACGCAGCAGGGCGTCGCGGGTGCGCTGCTTCTTGCGGGCGCGCAGTCCGGCCGGCCGTCCGGCCACCGCCGTCCTGTCCTGCCCGGCGGCTGTGTCCTGCCCGAGGGTCACCGAATGGTCCTCATTCCACCGCTTTCCATCGTGATGCGCCCTGCTCAATAGAACTGTGAGCTACATGACAGTTACCAACTTGTGAAATGGTTTGTCAACTGTCAGCGGCTGACATTAGCGTACCCGGTATGACTAGTCAGACCACCGTCGACAAGGCGCCACAGAGCCCGGAACACCCGGCGCCCGCGCCAACCAAGGGACTGCGTGGCCATCCCTGGCTGACCCTCTTCTCCGTGGCGATCGGCGTCATGATGGTGGCCCTCGACGGCACCATTGTCGCGATCGCGAACCCTGCCATCCAGAAGGACCTCGGCGCCACTTTCGCCGATGTGCAGTGGATCACCAACGGCTACTTCCTCGCGCTCGCCGTGGCCCTGATCACCGCGGGCAAGCTCGGTGACCGCTTCGGCCACCGGCAGACCTTCCTCATCGGTGTCACCGGCTTCGCCGCGGCCTCCGGTGCCATCGGCCTCTCCGACAGCATCGCCCTGGTGATCGTCTTCCGGGTGCTCCAGGGCCTCTTCGGCGCACTGCTGATGCCGGCCGCGCTCGGCCTGCTGCGCGCCACCTTCCCCGCCGAGAAGCTCAATATGGCCATCGGTATCTGGGGCATGGTCATCGGTGCCTCCACCGCGGGCGGTCCGATCCTCGGCGGTGTGCTGGTCGAGCATGTGAGCTGGCAGTCCGTCTTCTTCATCAATGTGCCGGTGGGTGTGATCGCCCTGGTGATCGGCACGGTGATCCTCAGGGACCACCGGGCGGAGAACGCCCCGAGGTCCTTCGACATCCTCGGCATCCTGCTGCTCTCGTCCGCGATGTTCTGTCTGGTCTGGGCGATCATCAAGGCGCCCGTCTGGGGCTGGGGCTCCGGCACGACCTGGCTCTTCATCGGCGTCTCGGTGGCCTGCTTCGTCCTCTTCGCCATCTGGGAGGGCAAGGTCAAGGAGCCCCTCGTACCGCTGGGGCTCTTCCGCTCCGTCGCGCTCTCCGCCGGTGTGGTCCTGATGGTGCTGATGGCCGTCGCCTTCCTGGGCGGCCTCTTCTTCGTCACCTTCTACCTCCAGAACGTGCACGGCATGAGCGCGGTCGACAGCGGTCTGCATCTGCTGCCGCTCACCGGCATGATGATCGTCGGATCGCCACTGGCGGGTCTGCTGATCACCAAGGTCGGCCCGCGTATCCCGCTGGCCGGCGGTATGGCCCTCACGGCCGCCGCCATGTTCGGTATGTCCACCCTGGAGACCGGCACGGGCAGTGTCGCCATGTCGATCTGGTTCGCGCTGCTCGGCCTCGGCCTGGCCCCCGTCATGGTGGGCGCGACCGAGGTCATCGTGGGCAACGCCCCGATGGAGCTGTCCGGAGTGGCCGGCGGGCTCCAGCAGTCCGCCATGCAGATCGGCGGCAGCCTCGGCACGGCCGTGCTCGGTGCCGTCATGGCCTCGAAGGTCACCAACGATCTGCCGGGCAACTGGACCGCCGCGGGACTGCCGCCGCTCACCCCCGAGCAGACGGACGCGGCGGCCGAGGCGGTCCAGGTCGGCGTGCCTCCGGTGGCGCCCAACACCCCGGCCGAGATCGCCGAGAAGATCACCGGTGTCGCCCACGACACCTTCATGTCCGGCATGGGGCTGGCCTGTCTGGTGGCGGCCGGGGTCGCGACCGTGGCGATCTTTGTCGCGCTGCTGACGAAGCGTGGGGTCAACGCGGACGCGGCGGGCGGAGGGGTGCACATCTGACGTCACCCCCTGGGTGACCCGACGTCAACTCAGCGCCTGGAACAGCCCCGCCGGAACCTTCCGGCGGGGCTGTCGCCTATCCGGGTGGAGGGTGCCCCGACCCCTTTCGTCGGCCGAGCGCCGCAGGTCAGAGTGGTGTTGACCGATTTCGTCACACACGGGGACCGATTCCTATGCGCAAGATCATGTTCATGTTCATGTCCGTGCTCGGCACCATGCTCGCCGCCGCGCTGCTCCCGGCGGCGGTCGCCGAGGCGGCCCCGCCGCCCCGCCTCGGGGCGTGTGCCACGGGCGAGCTGTGCCTCTGGGAGAAGGCGGACTTCGGGGGCGCGCGGCAGACGTACGAGCTGTCCGGCACGGACATCGCGAGCTGTGTGCCGCTCCCGCCGGGCAGGACGGTCCAGTCACTGGCCAACCGCACCGGGCGCAACGTGACCACCTACCAGTCCGCGGAGTGCGCGGAGACGGGGGAGTTCGAGACCTATCCGGGCAAGGGGACCTGGGTGCCGGGGTCGCCGTACCGCGTACGGGCCTTCAAGCTCTGGGAACGCTGACCACGGGGGATCGCCACCGGCGCCCCGGCCCCCCTGGCGCCCCGGCCCCCGGCGCCCGCGGCGACGCCTGACGGCCACCGCCACCGGCCCCTGGCGCCCCGGCCGCCGTCCGGGAAACGGGCGTGGGCGGCGGGACCCCGTGGTCCCGCCGCCCCCGCGCCGCCGGTCTGGTGCCCGCCGTCAGGCGTCGCCGCCCTCCGTGCCCGGGTCGGCGGCCGACGCGTCCAGCAGCCGGTAGCGGTCCACCGCCTGCTTCAGCACCGAACGGTCGACCTTGCCCTCCTTCGCCAGCTCGGTCAGCACCCCGAGCACCACCGACTCGGCGTCGATGTGGAAGAAGCGGCGGGCCGCGCCCCGCGTGTCCGCGAAGCCGAAACCGTCCGCGCCCAGCGACTGGTACGTACCGGGAACCCAGCGCGCGATCTGGTCGGGCACCGAGCGCATCCAGTCGGAGACCGCCACGAACGGACCCTCCGCGCCGGACAGCTTCCGGGTCACATACGGGACGAGCTGCTCCTCCTCCGGGTGGAGCAGATTGTGCCGCTCCACCTCGACGGCCTCACGGCGCAGCTCGTTCCAGGAGGTCGCCGACCAGACGTCGGCCCTGACGTTCCACTCCTCGGCGAGCAGCCGCTGGGCCTCCAGCGCCCACGGCACGGCCACCCCGGACGCCAGGATCTGGGCCGGGATCGAGCCCCGCTCCCCGCGCCTGAAGCGATGGATCCCCTTGAGGATGCCGTCCACGTCCACATCGGCCGGCTCGGCCGGGTGCTGGATCGGCTCGTTGTAGACGGTGAGGTAGTAGAAGATGTCCTCGCTGTCGGGCCCGTACATCCGGCGCAGCCCGTCCTTGACGATATGCGCGATCTCGAAGCCGTACGCCGGGTCGTAGGCGACACACGCCGGGTTGGTCGATGCCAGCAGATGCGAATGGCCGTCCGCGTGCTGGAGGCCCTCACCGGTCAGTGTCGTACGTCCGGCGGTCGCGCCCAGGACGAATCCCCGGGCGAGCTGGTCGGACATCTGCCAGAACTGGTCGCCGGTCCGCTGGAAACCGAACATCGAGTAGAAGACATAGACGGGGATCAGCGGCTCGCCGTGCGTGGCGTACGCCGAGCCCGCCGCGATCAGCGAGGCGGTACAGCCCGCCTCCGAGATGCCGTCGTGCAGCATCTGGCCGGTCGGTGACTCCTTGTACGCGAGCAGCAGCTCGCGGTCCACGGCCTCGTACTGCTGGCCCAGCGGGTTGTAGATCTTGGCGCTCGGGAAGAACGAGTCCATACCGAACGTGCGGTACTCGTCGGGGGCGATCAGCACGAACCGCTTGCCGATCTCCTTGTCCCGCATCAGGTCCTTGAGCAGCCGGACGAACGCCATGGTGGTGGCGATCGACTGCTGGCCCGAGCCCTTCTTCACCGCCGCGTAGGTCTTGTCCTCGGGAAGGGTCAGCGGCTTCGCCCGCACGACCCGGGTCGGTACGTACCCGCCCAGCGACTTGCGCCGGTCGTGCATGTACTGGATCTCCTCCGAGTCCCGGCCGGGGTGGTAGTACGGCGGCAGGCCGTCCTCCAGCTCACGGTCGGTGATCGGCAGATGCAGCCGGTCGCGGAAGCCCTTGAGGTCGGAGACCGTCAGCTTCTTCATCTGGTGGGTCGCGTTGCGGCCCTCGAAGTTCGGCCCGAGGGTCCAGCCCTTGACCGTCTGCGCCAGGATCACCGTCGGCTGGCCCTTGTGAGCCTTGGCCGCCGCGTACGCCGCGTACACCTTCCGGTGGTCGTGACCGCCGCGGCCGAGGTGCAGCACCTGGTCGTCGGTCATGTTCTCGACCATCGCGCGCAGCCGCTGGTCGTCCCCGAAGAAGTGCTCGCGGATATACGCGCCGGTCTCGGTGGCGTACGTCTGGAACTGACCGTCCGGTGTGGTGTTCAGCCGGTTGACCAGGACACCGTCCCTGTCCTGCGCGAGCAGCGGGTCCCAGGAGCGGTCCCAGACGAGCTTGATGACATTCCAGCCGGCGCCCCGGAACTGCGACTCCAGCTCCTGGATGATCTTGCCGTTGCCACGCACCGGGCCGTCGAGCCGCTGGAGATTGCAGTTCACGACGAAGGTCAGATTGTCCAGACCCTCACGGGCGGCGATGGAGAGCTGGCCCAGCGACTCGGGCTCGTCCATCTCGCCGTCGCCGAGATACGCCCAGACATGCGAGGCGGAGGTGTCCGCGATACCGCGCGCCTCCATATAACGGTTCATCCGCGCCTGGTAGATCGCGCCGAGCGGACCGAGGCCCATCGAGACGGTCGGGAACTCCCAGAAGTCCGGCATCAGCCGCGGGTGCGGGTAGCTGGACAGGCCGTACGGTGCCTTCGACTTCTCCTGGCGGAACGCGTCGAGCTGGGCCTCGCTCAGCCGGTCCAGCAGAAAGGCGCGGGCGTAGATGCCGGGGGAGGCATGGCCCTGGAAGAAGATCTGGTCGCCGCCGTCGCCGTGGTCCTTGCCCCGGAAGAAGTGGTTGAAGCCCACGTCGTACAGGGAGGCGGAGGAGGCGAAGGTGGCGATATGGCCGCCGACGCCGATCCCCGGGCGCTGTGCCCGCGAGACCATCACGGCCGCGTTCCAGCGGGTCGCGTTGAGGATCCTGCGCTCGATCTCCTCGTTGCCGGGGAAGAACGGCTCGTCCTTGGTGGCGATGGTGTTGACGTAGTCCGTGCTGCGCATCTCGGGCACGGCCACGCGCTTCTCCCGCGCGCGCTCGATCAGCCGCAGCATGAGATAACGGGCGCGCTCACGGCCTCTCTCGTCGACAGCGGCGTCGAGCGAGTCGAGCCACTCCTGGGTCTCTTCGGGATCGAAGTCCGGGACCTGACTGGGCAGGCCGCCAATGATGATCGGGTTGCGATCGGATCCGGAAGCCACGCTTGTCCTTCGCTGTTGGTCGTGTCGTGCCCTGCACACGGTCGATGCGGTGCACGCCGTCGAATACTGCTGCTACGCGGGCCCGGCGGTCCGAGGGTTCGCCGGAGCCCCCCAGGGAGTGGCCACGCACGCCGCCTCCATCGTGTACCGCTGCGGGGGAAACGTCATCTCTACCCGGGGGTAACCCGGGGTATCCGGGGAGATCTCGTCCCTCACCCGGTTTCCGCTGTCGGTCAAATCGCAACCTTACGCCCAACCCGTCTATGTGTTTCGTTCGGCCGTTCGGACCTGATTGGCGTACCGAAGCGGCATAACATGGCGAAGAAGGATGAATCGCATGGCCCGCGTTACAGGAGGCGATGGCGAAGTGACAGGAGATGCGGCGAAGAGGCCTGGAACGTCACCGTTTCGGCGGTCTCGGCGGCCGGGTACTTGCGCGATCCGCCCCGCCCGTGTGGACTACGGCCAATGCCCCGCGTACGCGCGGGTCTGAAGCATTTTCCGAAACATGATCAGGAGGCAATCCGTGAGCGCGACCGCGGACCACGCGGAGGAACGGACCAACCTTGCCGCACGGCTGGGGTTCGAACCCGGACAGGTGGTCCAGGAGATCGGCTACGACGAAGACGTCGAGCAGGAGCTCCGCGAGTCCATCGAGGCTGTCATCGGCCAGGAGCTTGTCGACGAGGACTACGAGGACGTGGCCGACGCCGTCCTGCTGTGGTTCCGTGACGAGGACGGCGACCTTACGGACGCGCTGGTGGACGCCATCGGTCTGATCGAGGAGGGCGGAGCGGTCTGGCTGCTGACGCCCAAGACCGGCCGTGATGGCTACGTCGAACCGAGCGACATCAACGAGGCCGCCCAGACCGCAGGCCTGTCCCAGACCAAGAGCATCAACGCCGGCAAGGACTGGACCGGCAGCCGGCTCGTCACTCCCAAGGCGGCGAAGTCGAAGCGCTGACCCCGGGCGCCCCGAGGAGGGCGCGATACGCGGCAGCATCTTCCGTGCAGCCTTGACGGCCCCCGCCGATCTCCGTCGGCGGGGGCCTCGCGCGCCCGGGGGACCCGTGCGGTCCGGGGAGCCCGCGCGCCCGGGGCCTCCCCTCGGGGCCGGCCGTACGGGGTCTCTCCCCTGAGGGGCGGCCGTTACGGGGCCTCCCCTACGCTGGGCGGCGTCCGATGACATCCGGGGCCCTGTCCCGCTAGCGGAAGGACATGTCCCATGGCGATCGAGGTCGGCGCCCTCGCTCCGGACTTCGCACTGAAGGACAACCACGGCCGGACCGTGCGGCTGTCCGACTTCCGCGCGGCCGGGAGTGCCGCCGAGGACGGTGCCGACGGCGCCGACGGCGGGAGGAACGTGGTGCTGGTCTTCTACCCCTTCGCCTTCACCGGGGTCTGCACCGGCGAGCTGAGCGCGCTCCGTGACGAGCTGTCCTCGTTCGTCAACGAGGACACCCAGCTCCTCGCCGTCTCGAACGACTCCATCCACACCCTGCGTGTCTTCGGCGAGCAGGAGGGCCTGGAGTACCCGCTGCTGTCGGACTTCTGGCCGCACGGCGAGGTCTCGCGCGCGTACGGTGTCTTCGACGAGGAGAAGGGGTGCGCCCTGCGCGGGACGTTCGTCATCGACAAGGAGGGCGTCGTGCGCTGGACCGTCCTCAACGGTGCGCCGGACGCCAGGGACCCCGGCGACTACCTCAAGGCGCTGGCCGCGCTCTGAGCCCTCCCGGCGCACCACGGAACGCACCGGCCGCTCCGGCCGCACCGGACACCTCCGACGAGCCGCCCAGGCCGGAATCAGGGTCCGGCCCCCGGGAAATCGCACAGTGGTGGGGAACCGGTCACTAGGATCCAGTCGTTGATCCGATGCCAACGCTTCAGGGGGCGTGCGGCCGCGGCGTCAGCCGCCGGCCGGCGGCGTCACCGCCGGCCACGGCCGCCGGCCCCGAGAAACCAAAGGGAGGACTCGTGGGAGTCAGCCTCAGCAAGGGCGGAAACGTCTCGCTGACCAAGGCCGCGCCCAACCTGACCGCGGTCACCGTGGGTCTGGGCTGGGATGTCCGTACGACCACCGGCAGTGACTTCGACCTCGACGCCAGCGCCCTGCTGACCAACGCCGAGGGCAAGGTCGCCGTCGACGGCAACTTCGTCTTCTTCAACAACCTCAAGAGCCCCGACGGCTCCGTCGAGCACACCGGTGACAACCTCACCGGTGAGGGCGAGGGCGACGACGAGGCGATCAAGGTCAATCTGGCCGCGGTCCCCGCCGATGTCGACAAGATCGTCTTCCCCGTCTCGATCTACGAGGCGGAGAGCCGTCAGCAGTCCTTCGGCCAGGTGCGCAACGCGTTCATCCGCGTTGTCAACCAGGCCGACAACAACGAGCTGGCGCGGTACGACCTGAGCGAGGACGCCTCGACGGAGACCGCGATGGTCTTCGGCGAGCTGTACCGCAACGGCGCGGAGTGGAAGTTCCGCGCCATCGGCCAGGGGTACGCCTCGGGGCTGCGCGGTATCGCGCAGGACTTCGGCGTCAACGTCTGACTGACCCCGCTCGTCCGCCCGTGTCCGGCGCCGCACACTTCCGTGCGGCGCCGTACGCGTCTCGTATTCGTACGCGCATCGGTACGGGCAGATCGGCATGAACAGGGTTTGAAAGGGCAGGACGTCAGGCGCGTCTTGACCTCGCTGCACAGCACCACATCACCTCGGGGAGGACTCACCATCATGGGCGTCACACTCGCCAAGGGAGGCAATGTCTCCCTCTCCAAGGCCGCACCCAATCTCACCCAGGTGCTGGTCGGGCTCGGCTGGGATGCGCGCTCCACCACCGGAGCGCCCTTCGACCTCGACGCCAGCGCCCTGCTGTGCGAGTCGGGAAGAGTGCTCGGCGACGAGTGGTTCATCTTCTACAACAATCTGACGAGCCCGGACGGGTCCGTCGAGCACACCGGTGACAATCTGACGGGTGAGGGCGATGGTGACGACGAATCCCTGATCGTCGACCTCTCCAAGGTGCCGGCCCACTGCGACAAGATCGTCTTCCCGGTCTCGATCCATGAGGCCGACAATCGGGGCCAGACATTCGGCCAGGTCAGCAATGCCTTCATCCGGGTGGCCAATCAGGCCGACGGGCAGGAGCTGGCGCGGTACGACCTGAGCGAGGACGCCTCCACGGAAACGGCGATGATCTTCGGCGAGCTGTACCGGTACGGCGGTGAGTGGAAGTTCCGGGCCGTGGGACAGGGGTACGCGTCGGGGCTGCGGGGCATCGCTCTAGACTTCGGGGTCAACGTTTCGTAAAGCAGTACTCTGCGCGGGGGAATACCCGTTAACACCAGATGGGGTAGCCAGTGATCCTGAAAACCTTCGGCTGGTCGTTCGCCATCACGGCGCTCGGCCTCGCCTTCGCGGCCTGGCAGTGGGGGTGGGAGGCGTTCGGGATCGTACTGATCCTGTCGATCCTTGAGATCTCCTTGTCCTTCGACAACGCCGTTGTCAATGCCGGGGTCCTGAAGAAGATGAATGCCTTCTGGCAGAAGATCTTCCTCACGATCGGCATCCTCATCGCGGTGTTCGGTATGCGGCTGGTGTTCCCCGTCGTGATCGTGGCCATCAGTGCCAAGGTCGGGCCGATCGACGCCGTGCAGATCGCGCTCGACGACCCCGACCGGTACGAGGCGCTGGTCACCGACGCCCATCCGGCCATCGCCGCCTTCGGCGGCATGTTCCTGCTGATGATCTTCCTGGACTTCATCTTCGAGGACCGGGACATCAAGTGGCTGAGCTGGCTGGAGCGTCCCCTGGCCAAGCTCGGCAAGGTCGACATGCTGTCGGTCTGCGTCGCGCTGATCGCGCTGCTGGTCACGGCACTCACCTTCGCCACCCACGCCCACACCAGCTCGGGCTACGCGGACAAGTCCGCCACCGTGCTGCTCGCCGGTGTCGGGGGTCTGATCACCTATCTCGTGGTCGGCGGTCTCTCGGGCTTCTTCGAGAACCGGCTGGAGGAGCAGGAGGAGCACGAGCAGGAAGAGGAGGAGAAGGCCAGGGCCGAGGGCAAGGAGGTCTCGGCGGTCGGTCTGGCCGGCAAGGCCGCGTTCTTCCTCTTCCTCTACCTGGAGGTACTGGACGCGTCGTTCTCCTTCGACGGTGTCATCGGCGCCTTCGCCATCACCAACCAGATCTTCTGGATGGCGCTGGGCCTCGGCATCGGCGCGATGTACGTCCGTTCGCTCACGGTCTATCTCGTCCGCCAGGGCACCCTGGACGACTATGTGTATCTGGAGCACGGCGCGCACTACGCGATCGGTGCGCTGTCCGTGATCCTCCTGGTCACCATTGAGCACTCGATCAATGAGATCATCACCGGTCTGATCGGTGTTGTCCTGATTGCGGCCTCGTTCTGGTCATCGGTGCGCAGGAACAGAGCGCTGGCGGCGGAGGGCGGCGACAAGGACACCGACGGGGACAAGGCGGCGCTGCACGTCTGAGGCAGCGCCGTACATCTGAGCCGTGCACCGGTGAGCCCTCCGGTGAGCCGGTCCTCCGAGGTGTGACCCGGAGGGGATTTCGGGAACGCTCTGGACGGGGCGGCCGTGAGGCGGAAGCCTAGCGGCCGCCCCGTTGTTCTGTGTGCTGGTGGCGAGTTGACGACAGGGGTGGGCGGGCATGGCCTTCTGGGACAATCTGTGGCAGGGAAGGGCGTCGAATTTCGATTCGGGGAGCGCCGGCTCCAACTCCATCGAGCTGACCAGGCGGCGTTCGACGGTCTCGCTCACCAAACAGGGCGCGGCCACGGGCAATCTGCGGGTCAATCTCTCCTGGCGGATGCGTAGTTCGGATATCGAGAGCCGCTCCCGGCAGGGAAATTCACTGCTGCGGCATCCGTTCAAGCTCTTCAAGCCCGATGTGGTCCAGGCCCATACCCAGGGCATGGTCAATGTGGACCTCGATCTGGGCTGCATGTATGAGCTGACCGACGGCAGCAAGGGCGTGGTGCAGCCCCTGGGCGACTTCCTCGGGGACCTCAACGACACGCCGTACGTCAAGCTCAGCGGCGACGACCGGTTCGGCTCGGGCTCCGGCGAGACGATCTATGTCAATCTCGATCACTGGGAGGAGATCAAGCGTCTGCTCTTCTTCGTCTACATCTACGACCAGACGCCGGCCTTCGACCGTACCCACGCGCAGGTGACCCTCTACCCGAGCACCGGCCCCAGGATCGAGATCGAACTCGACGAGGACGCGCCCCAGGCCCGCTCGTGCGCGGTGTTCTCGGTGGAGAACGTGAAGGGCGAGCTGATCGTGCGCCGTGAGGTGAAGTTCGTCTACGGCTTCCAGGCGGAGCTGGACCGGCTGTACGGCTGGGGGCTCCACTGGGGGCGCGGCTACAAGACGAAGACCTGAGCGGGCGGCCCCGGTGCTACGGGCGGATGAACTGCGGTCCCATCGGGGGCAGCCGGAAGTTCGGATCGGGCGCGGGGGCAGCCGCGGCGGCGGGCTGCGGATATCCGTAGGCGGGCCGGGGCGCCGCGACCGGCTGCGGATAGCCGTAGGTGGGCGGGACGGCGGGCAGCGCGGGCTGCGGATAGCCGTACGCCGGAGCCATCGGCTGGGTGGGCGGCTGGGCCGGAGGCGGCGGCACCCGGACGGGCGGCTCGGCGGCCACCGTGGCGCCGGGGTCGGGGCTGGGAGCGGGCGACGGCCCGTCGGTGGGCGACGGCTCGTCGGCGGATCCCTCCGTCTCGTCCACCGAGATACCGAAGGCCGTGGCCAGACCGACCAGACCGGTCGGATACCCCTGGCCCACCGCGCGGAATTTCCAGCTCTCCCCGCGCCGGTACAGCTCACCGCAGATGATCGCGGTCTCCTCGCCGGTCTCCGGCCGTACCTCGAAGACGGCCAGCGGCTCGCCGTCGGCCGCGGCGGCGTCGTAGAGCAGGATCCGCAGATCACTGACATGCTGGAAACTCGCGCCGTCGGAGGAGGCCGCGAGCACCACCTGGTCGACGGAGGCGTCGAGGGCCGAGAGATCGGCCTCGACCGTATCGGTCAACGCCTCGCCGACCTTCTTCTTGGGCAGCCGCCGGACCAGTCCGGACGGGTGCCGGGGCTGGTTGTAGAAGACGAAGTCCTCGTCGGAGCGCACCCGGCCGGAGGACCCGAGCAGCAGGGCGGAGGCATCCACATCCGGCACCCCGGTACCCGGGGACCACCGCAGCACGGCTCGTACGGCCATGGCGTCGAGGGGGACGTTCGAGCCCTTCAGCATCGCGTGCGTCATGTCAGCCATCCTGCCTTCCCGTCCCCCGCGCGGACAACGTGGGGGCGGCCCGATCCACTCACTACACCAAGGACATGGGCGCGAAGCGGACGAGTTACCTGGATTTCATGAGGCGTGGGAACTCTTGACACCCGTCCGTACGTACTATTACCGGCCACATGCCCAACCGGCCACTTCGGCAGTACGGGGGATTCACATGCGTCATTTCGGGCATATCCCGCCCGCTGCCCGGGAGGGTCTGTTCCATCAGGAGCCGTGCGAGTTCACGGCGGGCTCGCCGGCCCCCGTCCTGGCGGCCGCTCTCGGGGCCACGCTCTACTGCCCGGCCACCCGGCCCCGGCTCGCCGACGACGTGGTGAAGCAGGCCGGGCGCGGAGTCGTCTCCATGGTGCTCTGCCTGGAGGATTCGATCCATGACTCCGAGGTGGAGTCGGCCGAGGCCAATCTGGTCGGGCAGTTCGCCGATCTCGACGGCCGGGGCGTCGCCACACCCCTGCTGTTCATCCGGGTCCGGGAGCCGGGGCAGATCCCCGATCTCGCCCGGCGGATGGGCGCCTCGATCCGGCTGCTGTCCGGATTCGTGCTGCCGAAATTCACCGAGGAGCGCGGGACGCCGTTCCTGGAGGCGCTCGCCGAGGCGGAGAGCGCCACCGGCCGCCGGCTCTACGCCATGCCGGTGCTGGAATCGCCCGAGCTGCTCCATCTGGAGACCAGGACCGAGACCCTGACCGGGATCGCCAACGTGGTCGACAAGTACCGCGACCGCGTGCTCGCCCTGCGGCTCGGGGTCACGGACTTCTGTTCCGCGTACGGGCTGCGCAGATCGCCCGACATGACCGCGTACGACGTACGGATCGTGGCCGGGGTCATCGCGGACGTGGTCAATGTGCTGGGGCGCGCGGACGGCTCGGGCTTCACGATCACCGGCCCGGTGTGGGAGTACTTCCGACTTCAGGAACGTATGTTCAAGCCCCAGCTCCGGCGCAGCCCGTTCCTCGAAGGCCGCGCCGAGGAGCTGCGTACGGCCCTGATCGAGCACGACCTCGACGGGCTGCTGCGCGAGATCGAGCTGGACCGGGCCAACGGGCTGCTCGGCAAGACCTGTATCCACCCCTCCCATGTGCCGCCCGTCCACGCGCTGTCGGTCGTCAGCCACGAGGAGTTCAGCGACGCCCGCGACATCCTGCGGCCGGAGCGCGACGGCGGTGGCGTGCTGCGCTCGGCGTACACGAACAAGATGAACGAGGTGAAGCCCCACCGCGCCTGGGCCGAGCGCACCCTCCAGCGGGCCGAGGTCTTCGGGGTCGCGCGCGAGGACGTCGGGTTCGTGGAACTCCTCACCGCCGGGCTCGGCGAGTGAACGTTTCCGCACGGTCCGTGAGGAAGGAAGAGAACACCGAGATGGTCTGGTCGGGTACCTGGGTCGCCGAGCGGCTCGGAGTCCAGCTCGCGGGCGGCGAGGGACTGCGGGACCTGCTGGGACTGGCTCTGCGCCGCAATCCCAAGCGGGCCCATCTCCTTGTCTCGAATGTGCTGGGCAAGCACGTACCGCAACTGCCCCGGGTCGTATACGGCACCGGGGTCGAACTGGGCGAGCGGGTTCGGGAACTGCTCGGCGCGGAGGTGGCGCGCGCGGTCGTGCTGGGCTACGCGGAGACCGCGACCGGCCTCGGCCACGCGGTCGCCGACGGGGTGCGCCACGCCCCGTACCTCCACTCCACGCGCCGGCCGGTCCCGGGGGTCGCCAGGGCGGGCGGTTTCGAGGAGTCGCACTCGCACGCCACCTCGCACCTGCTGCTGCCCGAGGACCCGGCGCTGCTCGCCTCGGACGGTCCGCTGGTCCTCGTCGACGACGAGTTCTCCACGGGGAACACCGTTCTGAACACCATCCTCGCGCTCCATGAGCGCTATCCGCGCGCGTGGTACGTGATCGTCGCCCTGGTCGACATGCGCTCGGCGGCCGATCAGGACCGGCTGGCGGAGTTCGCGGAGCGGATCGGCGCGCGGGTGGATCTGGTCGCCCTCGCCTCGGGGACGGTCCGGCTGCCGGAAGGGGTGCTGGAGAAGGGCCGCGCCCTGGTGGCGGCGCACGAGAGCGGGACGCCGACGGCGGGCGAGAGCGGGACGCCGACGGCGGGTGCGGGTGCGCCTGCGGGTGCGGGCCTGGGCAGGGGCGTGGGCGCGGGTGCGTCTGCCGACCCGGGTGCGGGTGCCTCTGTGGGTGCGGGCCTGGGCACGGGCGTGGGTGCCTCTGTGGGTGCGGGAGCGGTCGGGGAGGTGTCGTACGGCTCGGGCATCGGGCCGGTGCGCGTGGACCTGGACTGGCCGGACGGGGTCCCGGACGGCGGCCGGCACGGCTTCACCCCGGCCCACCGGTCCCGGCTGGAGGCCGCGCTGCCCGTCATGGCCACCGCCCTGGCCGATCGGCTCGGCGGCGCCGGGCGTGTGCTCGTCCTCGGCTTCGAGGAGCTGATGTACGCGCCGCTGCGGCTGGCCGAGGCGCTGGAGCGCGTCTCCGACGCGGAGGTGCGGTACTCCACCACCACCCGCTCCCCGGTGCTCGCCGTGGACGACCCCGGGTACGCGATACGCAGCCGCCTCGTCTTCCCCGCCCATGACACCGCCGCCTTCCCGGACGGCGACGGCACCGGCGACCGGTACGCGTACAACGTCGCGGGCGGCGGGTTCGACGCCGTGATCGCGGTCGTCGACTCCGTCGCGGACTCGCCGGAGCTGCACGGCCCGCGCGGACTGCTGGCCCAACTCGCCGCGCACATACCGCAGGTGCTCCTGGCGGTCGTGCCCGCGTACCTCCCCGGCTCCCTGGGCTCCCTGGGCTCCTTGGGCGCCTCGGGCTCCCCGGTCCCCTCGCCCTCCCCGGGCTCCCATTCCTCCTCGGGCTCCCAGGCCTCCTCGGACCCCTCGCCCTCCCAGTCCTCCCCGTTGTCGTCGCTCCCGTCCTCCCCCTCGTCCTCGCTCCCGTCCTCCGGCGCCGCCTCGTACGAGGCCTCTTCGCCCGCCATCCCCTCGTACGACGCCGAACGGCAGGAACCCCTCATGCTGCCCGACCCCCTCCGCGGGCCCGCCTTCTCCTCCTACGCGCCCGACGACGTGGGCTGGCTGCTCCAGGACCTCTCCGAGGTGGAACTGGAGGCCCCGACGGAGGAGCGCGAGGAGGCGATCCAGAGCGGAGGCGCCCACTACGCCGAATCCCTCCCGGTCGAGTACCAGCCGAGCGCCCAGTACCAGGAGCTGTTCCTCTCCGCCCTGGAGACCTCGGCGGCCCGGATCGCGCTCGCCGTCGGCACCGTCACCGAGACCGTCCTCGCCGAGCGGTCGCCCCGCCCCGTGCTGGTCTCACTGGCCCGCGCCGGCACACCCGTCGGCGTACTGATGCGCCGCTGGGCCCAGCGGCGGCACGGTCTGGACCTGCCGCACTACGCCGTCTCCATCGTGCGCGGCCGGGGCATAGACACCAACGCCCTGCGCTGGCTCGCCGCCCACCACGATCCCGCCGATGTCGTCTTCGTCGACGGCTGGACCGGCAAGGGCGCGATCACCCGCGAACTGGCCGACGCCCTGGCCGGGTTCGAGGGCTTCGACCCGGAGATCGCGGTGCTCGCCGACCCGGGCGGCTGTGTCAGGACCTACGGCACCCGGGAGGACTTCCTCATCCCCTCCGCCTGTCTCAACTCGACGGTCTCCGGGCTGATCTCCCGTACCGTCCTGCGGTCCGACCTGGTCGGCCCGCACGATTTCCACGGCGCCAAGCACTACCGCGAACTCGCCGACGCCGATGTGTCGATCCACTTCCTCGACACCGTGGCGGCCCGCTTCGACGAGGTCGTGGACGCCGTGGACGCGCGGGTCAAGGAGCTGCTCGCGGCGGACCGTGCCCCCACCTGGGAGGGCTGGGCCGCGGTCGAGCGGATCAGCGAGGAGTACGGCATCCACGATGTGAACCTCGTCAAGCCGGGCGTCGGGGAGACGACCCGTGTCCTGCTGCGCCGGGTGCCCTGGAAGATCCTCGCCCGGCGCGGCGCGGGCGCGGACCTGGACCATGTCCGGCTGCTGGCGGAACAGCGAGGAGTGCCCGTGGAGGAGACCGACGGTCTCCCGTACAGCTGTGTCGGGCTGATCCACCCGAAGTACACCCGTGGCGCCACCGGCGCGGACGGCAGGACGGTGACCGCGTCATGACCCCGACGCCGCCCCCGACGCCGCCCCCGGCGGCCTCCCCGGCCCCGGTTCCCTCGGCCCCGGTTCCCGCGGTCGCCGTCCCCTCGGACCCGGCTTCCTCTGTCCCGGCTTCCTCTGTCCCGGCTTCTCCGGTTCTGGTCGCCAGTGATCTGGACCGTACGCTCATCTACTCGGCCGCCGCGCTCCAGCTCGCGATGCCGGACGCCGAGGCACCCCGGCTGCTCTGTGTCGAGGTGTACGGGAGCAAGCCGTTGTCGTACATGACGGAGACGGCGGCCGGGCTGCTCGAACGGCTCGCCCGTACCACCGTTTTCGTACCGACCACCACCCGCACCCGGGAGCAGTACGGCCGTGTACGGCTGCCCGGTCCCGCACCACGGTTCGCGATCTGCGCCAACGGTGGTCATCTCCTGGTCGACGGTGTCTCCGACCCGGCCTGGCAGGCGCGGGTGGCCGAGCGTCTCGCCGACGAGTGCGCCCCGCTCGCCGAGGTCCGCGCCCATCTGCTCTCCGCCGCCGACCCGGCATGGCTGCTCAAGGAACGGATCGCGGAGGACCTCTTCGTCTATCTGGTCGTCGACCGCGCCCTGCTGCCCGAGGGATGGGTGAAGGAGCTGTCCGCGTGGGCGGGGGGCCGGGGCTGGACGGTCTCCCTCCAGGGGCGCAAGATCTACGCCGTACCGCGGCCGCTCACCAAGAGCGCCGCGATGCGGGAGGTCGCCCGTAGAACGGGCACCGAACTCACCTTCGCCGCGGGGGACTCACTGCTCGACGCCGATCTGCTGCTGGCCGCCGACCGCGCCTGGCGTCCTGGCCATGGCGAACTGGCCGAGACGGGCTGGAGCGCCCCGCATGTCGACGTGCTCCAGGAGACGGGCGTGGCGGCGGGGGAGGAGATCCTGCGACGCCTCGGCCGGGCCGCCGCGGACCGGGGCGACGCGCGGGGCACGGCGCAGAGCGCTGTGCGGGACCCGGACAGGGACGCGGCGGCCTGACCGCTGACCCCGATCCCCTGACCCTGATGATCCCCTGATCGCCTGACCTTTGCCGCGCCGCGCCCGTGACCGTCCGGTCGCACGGTCGGCCGACGCCCGTACGGCCCGGTCAGCCGCAGCAGCCGCCACCGCAGCAGCCCCCGCCGCCTCCGCCGGTCGCGGGGGCCGGGCCGGGGGAGCCGCCCTTGGCGGTGCCGCCCACCGCGACGGTGGACAGCAGCTTCACGGTGTCGTCGTGTCCCGAGGGGCAGGACGCCGGGGCGGCCGACTCCGCCATCGGGCGGCTCAGCTCGAAGGTGTCACCACAGGAGCGGCAGCGGTACTCGTAGCGAGGCATGGCGTCAGGCTATCCGGCGGAGGGCGAGATCCGTAAGCTTCCGCTCTGGCTCTGGCTCCGGCTCCAGTTCCGGTCCGGCTTCAGCTCCGGCTCCGGCTTTCGCCCTGACTCTGGCTTTCGCCCTGGGTCCGGTTCTCGCTTCGGCCCGGGGACAGGCCCGGCGCCTGCTGTCCGTGCCGGTGGCCCAGCGTGAAGCCGTGCTCGTGCTCGTGACCGTAGCCATGGCCGTGTGCCTGTACCTGCTCGATCTTGGCGCGCAGACGCTGCTCGTGCTCCGCCTGCTCGGGGTGGCGGGCCCGCCAGTACGGATTGTTGTGCGGCAGCCCGCCGCTGACTCTTCCGTACATGCCGAAGAACATCAGCAGCACCCCCACCACAAAGCTGAACAGCACGTTCGGGATGTGGAAGGCGAGGAAGTTGTAACTCGTGTCCAGCAGCGCCAGATTGACGAAACCGCTGGCGATGAAGAGGACTCCGAGGACCATGTTCAGGGTCGAGGCGATGTTCCCGCCGATCACCATCCCGGCCAGGAGCAGCAGCCCGACACAGATGGAGAGCACGCTCAGCGCGCCATTGGTGTTCAGACCCGCGACCCTGTCGCCGCCGGTGTCGAAGAAGCCGATCTTGTCGATCAGTCCGAGAATGCCGAAGACGATCAGTATCAGCCCCATCACCCCGGCACCGATCCGGTAGACCTGGTTCAGCCGGTGGTCGACGGGGAGCTGTTCGTCGAGTCTGACATGTCGCCGATGGGGGCGGCGGAGCGCTTGGGTGGCCATGCGAGGCCTCCTTTGGCGTCGCGTAGTACCAGCATCCGCCCACCCAGGGCAGGGGACAAATCAGGCGCCGTGTCCGGCCGCCGCCCCGCGCTCCTCGCGGATGTCCGAGACCACCCGCGCCACGGTGTTCCGTACCGCCTCGGTCTCCGTCAGAAAGTGCCAGTAGTCGGGATGGCGGCCCTCCAGCGCGGACACCGCGCGCTCCAGCCTCGCCACCGAGTCGTCCAGGGGGCGGGCGTGGCGGGGCTCGGGCGTGTGGCGACCGGTCATCGCCAGGCGCTGCGCGTCCCGGATCGCGAACCGCGTACGGTCGATCTCCTGCTGGGGGTCCTTCGCCACGGCGTTCAGCCGTCGCAGCCGGTCACCGGCGGCGGAGACCGCCTCGTCCGTGCCGTTCAGCAGGGCCCGTGCCGTACTGAGCAGCGAGGTCGCGTCGGCCCACCGCTGCTCCTCGCGTGCCTTGCCCGCTTCCTTCAACTTCTCCTCGGCCTGGTGGACGCTGGTCGCGGCATGGTCGGGGACGTGCTGGAGGTCCTGCCAGCACGCGGCGGTGAATCGGCGGCGCAGCTCGCTCAGGACGGGCTCCACCGAGCCGGCGCGGGTCGTCAGTGCCTGGGCGCGCGTACGCAGCGAGACCAGCCGGCGGTCTATCTCCTGGGCGCGCTCGGGCAGCCGGTCCGCCTCGGCCCGTACGGCCTCGGCGTCACGCAGCACCCGGTCGGCGCGCTGGAGGGTCTCCGCGACGCCGTGCTGGCCCGCGCCCTGGTTGAGCTTGGTCAGCTCGGGGGCGAGCGAGGCGAGACGGGCGGCGAGATCGTCCGCGCGCAGGCCCGAGGCGCGTACGGCGTCGAGCGCGTTGCTCGCGGAGAGCAGCGCCTGCCGCGCCCGCTCCACGGCGGGCGCCAGCCGGGCGAGCTGGGTCTCGGCCTTGTCGAGCAGCGGCCCGAGCCCCTGCTCGAACCGGTCCAGCTCGCCCTTGACCCGGTCCAGGTCCGCCTTGGCCTTCGCCAGCTCACCGCGGGCCTTGGACGCGACGGAGGGTTCGAGATCGTCCCGGTCCAGATCATGCGCGTCGACGGCGGTGATGTAGGTGTGGCTCGCCTCGTCGATGCGCTGCCCCAGCGCCGCGAAGTCGGCGACGGCCTTGCGGGCACCCGGCGAACTGTCCACCGCGGTGATCGTCTCTATCGAGATCCGCAGATCGCGCTGGGCCGTGTCCAGCTCGTAGAAGGAGGCCGCGGCGGCGTCCTTGGCCGCCTGGGCGTCGGCGCGCTGGCTCTCCCCGCGTCCGCCGAACCAGCGCCGCGTACCGCCGCCGCCCGCGAAGGCGGCCGGCAGCGCGGCGACGATCAACGGCAGAGGCAGCAACATCAGCGTGAGGACATCACGGACGGCACTCGCCTTAGCTTGGGCTCCTGCGTGCGGCTGTGCGTGTGTCGCCGTCACATCCCTCTCCCGTGCCGAATTCGCCCTGCCTGGTCCATTCTCCCACCAGGTAAGGACGAACACACGGGCCGGTTAGTTCGCGTACGAGGCGGCCGAGGCGACCCAGGTGGCCGGAGAGACCGAGGCGACCGATTGACCGACGAGACCGGGGCGAGGAAGCCGAGTCGACCCAGGGGACCGGTGAGGAGACCGCGAGGAGACCGCGAGGGGACCGCGAGGAGACCGGAGGGGCAGTCCTCAGCCCGCGTTCCGCACGGTGATCTTCCCGTTGTCGCTGCGGGCCTTCACCACATGGGTGCTGGATCCGTCGGTCGGTACGTCCACCTCCACACCGCCGTTGTCGCTCTTCGCGGTCACCGCGTACGACGTATCCGACCTGGGCAGATCGATCAGGATCCGGCCGTTGTCGCTGACGGTGTCCACGGAGTCGGGCACGGCGGTCAGTCCCAGGTGCACGGAACCGTTGTCGGACTTCGCGGACACGGTTCTGGCCGAGAGGCCGCGCGCCGTGATGCTTCCGTTGTCGCTCACCAGATCGACCGGTCCGCTGGAGTCCCGGACGGTCACCGAGCCGTTGTCCGACCTCAGCTTCAGGCCGGTGTCGAAGCCGGTGGCGACGACCTTCCCGTTGTCCCCGTTCACGGTCACCGCGACCCCGCGCGGCACGGTGACCTTGTGCAGCGCCTCGCAGTCGCTCACGACGGCCCGGCACTTCACCGTGAGCGAGAGCGTGTCACCGTTCATCCGCCAGCTCGCGTGGGGCCCGCTTCCCCCGAACACCCAGCCGGCGACCTGCCGGGTCACCTCGACGGTCTTCACATCGGCGGGCACCAGGTCGACCGCCGAGTTCTCGGTCTTGATCGTCAGCGTCTTCCCGCCCAGCGCGAACGACTTCTTCTCGACGGGCGCGTCCGAGGCGTCCGTGCCGCCGCACCCGCTGACGGCGAGCGCGAGGAGCAGGGCCCCGCCCGGGGCGAGAAGCGTACGGGTGCGGTTACGGCGTGCGGCCACGGTGATCGTCCCCCAGGGAGTGCGCGTTCGGCTGTGCCCCCACCGTAGGGACGAACGCCGCGCGCTCCGATCCGGCCGCCCACCGTCTCGATGGTGGGGCTACCCCCCGTACCCCGTACCCCGCCGCGGCCGACCTCCGCCGTTGCCGTACCTCTCCGGGGAAGACTGGGCAGGGAGGCCTGGCCAACGGCAGGCCGGGTTTGCGGCCCGGACCCCTGGGCCATGTACGCTGTTGCCTCATCCACGGGTGCGTAGCTCAGGGGTAGAGCGCTGCTCTTACAAAGCAGATGTCGGCGGTTCGAAACCGTCCGCGCCCACCCGTACGAAGGCCCCCAGCCGATCATGGCTGGGGGCCTTTGGCGTGCGGGGGCGGCGGGGGGTGGGGAATGCGGAGGTGGGGGGTGGTGTTGTCGCGGCGTGAGTGATTTCTCCTCTGGTGGTGCTTTTGGTCCCTCGATCGACCGTGGGGTCGTCCGTGAGCGGCTGGCGGCCGAGTGGGACAGCACCGAGGCGCAGATCAAGGCGCTGAACCGTGACTTCGTCGCGATCGTCGAGGCGAACGCCCTGGTCGCGGTCGATGACGAGCATGACCCGGAGGGGTCGAGCACCGCCTTCGAACGGGCCCATGTCGCGGCCCTGCTGGCGCGGGCGCGTGAGCATCTGGACGATCTGGACCGGGCGCTGGAACGCCTGGAGCGAGGCGACTACGGGCGGTGCGAGGTGTGCGGCGAGCCGATCCCGGCGGAACGCCTGGAGGCGCGCCCCGCGGCGCGCACCTGTGTGCGCTGCGCTTCCTGAGCGGGCGCGTCACCTGCCCGTAGCGGCCTGACCTGCGGGCGAACGGGGTTCATAGGATCGGTTCATGCCGAACGACAGTGTGTTCCATGACGCGTCCGGACCCTTCCCCTCGCACACGGGCAGCAGACGCATTCCGTGGGAGAGCCTGCCGAGATCCGTATCGGCGGGGATCGAGGACGTGCTCCAGGGCACGGTGGCGGTGGCCACGAGCCAGCAGGGCGGTTTCTCCGACGGTCTCGCGGTGCGGCTGGAGTTGGCCGACGGCCGCAGGGCCTTCGTCAAGGCCGTCGACGCGGTGGCCGCCGAGGCGGTGGGGACGTTCCACCGCCGGGAGATCGGGGTGACGAGCGGGCTGCCCGCCGGGGTGCCCGTACCGCGACTGCTCGGGTCCTACGACGACGGCGCGTGGGTGGCACTGGTCTTCGAGGACATCGACGGCGCCCTTCCCGCGCAGCCGTGGCGCGCGGCGGAACTGGAGCGGGTGCTCGACGCCCTGACCGGCCTGGCGGAACGGCTCACGCCGGCGCCCCGGCTCGACCAGACGCTCGCCGCGCCACGCCTGGGCGGCTGGACGCGGCTGTCGGACGATCCCCGGGCACTGGCACGGCTGCCCACGGTCGCGCCCGGGGCCGCCGAGGAGCTGGATCTGCATCTGTCGCTGGAGACACACCTCACCGAGGCGACCGCCGGCCGGACGCTGACCCACGGCGACCTGTATCCGTTCAACGTCCTGCTCACGGCGGACCGGGTCGTCGTCGTGGACTGGCCACACGCCTGGACCGGGCCCGCACACGCCGACCTGGTGATGCTGCTCGGCAGCGTGGCGCTCAGCGGCATCGACCCGGAGCCCTACGCCGCCCGGCATCCACTGCTGACCGGCGTCGATCCCGAGGCGGTCGACGTCCTCATCTCGGCGCAGGCGGGGTTCCTGCTGGCCATGGCCTGCTCGGTGGACTCCACGGCGGATCCCCGACTGGTGCGCATGATGACGGAGTTGGGCCGCGCGTCCCTGCGCTGGCTGTCCATCCGCAGACGGATCGACGACTAGACACCGCCGCCGGTCGCCGCCCACCGCCTGATCTCCCGGGACCGGCGCCCGGACAGGAGCCATCGACGCCACGTGTCAGAGCTGTGGTGAGCCCGATCCCACGGACCGTCTGCACGGGCGGGCCTAGCCGATCTCCGCCGCCGTACCGATCCTGGGGGCCCTGGCCGGACCGTCTGACAGGTCGGCAGCCGTCTGACGGGTCGGCCGCCGTGGGACCTGGTCGGTCGTCGTGGGGCCGGTCGAGGGCGTCGTGGGTGGGTGGCGTCCGGCCCGCCGGGAGTTGCGGGGCGTCGCGGAACGCTGTGGACTCCGGGCATGAGGGTTCTCTATCTGATCGCCTGTGGCGCGGGGCCCACGCAGTTCGTCGATGAGGGCGTTCGGTCCGCTCAAGCCGCCGGCTGGGATGTCTGCCTGGTGCTGACCCCGACGGCCGCTCGCTGGTGGGAGCCGCGATCGGGCCTGCTGGAGGAGCTGACCGGGCACCCCGTGCGGTCGGAGTACAAGCTGCCGTGGCAGCCGGACGAACTGCCGACGGCGGACGCGATGCTGGTGGCGCCGCTGAGCTGTACGAGCCTCAACAAGTGGGGCGCCGGGATCGCGGACACCCTGGCGCTGGGGCTGGTGTCGGAGGGAGTGAACATGGGCGTTCCGGTGGTGGCGCTGCCCTGCTTCAACCAGGCGCAGCGCGCCCAGCCGGCCGTGGCACGCAGCCTCGCGGATCTGCGGGCCCAGGGTGTGCGCGTCCTGGACGGCCCGGACGGGTACGCGTCCCATCCGCCGAAGAGCGGCCATGCGGAGGCGTTCCCGTGGGACGCGGGGCTGGCCGCGGTCGCCGAACTGGCCGGCACGGCTCCCTGAGGCCCCGGCCTGGCCGGGTGCCGGTGCTGGGCGTGTTGGGGGCGGTGGTTGCCGGGGGGTAGTTCCGGGGTCGGCGCGCGGCGGGGTGGGGATTGGGTGGTTTGGGTGTTTATCATCCGGCCGTGGCCGTCGAACTGACCGATGAACTGATCGAGCTGGAACGGAGAGCCTGGCGGGAGCAGCGGGCCGGTGCGCTCACCGTGGAGACCGCCGCCGCCGTGCAGGCCGCCGTCACCGCCCATGCCGCCGCCACCGGGCAGAACCGGTACGAGGTGGAGAAGGCGCTCAAGGCCGCCGTGCGGCATCCGCCGGGGGAGGAGGGGCCGGGGGAGGGACAGGGGTAGGGGTAGGCCCGTACCCGTAGGTCCCAGGGGCCTGTCGTCCAGCCGCGTGGGCTCCGCCGTCCGGCCATCGCCCGGTCGCGTGGGCTCCGCCGTCCGGCCGTCGTCCGGCCGTCGTCGTTCCTGCGGGCCGCGGAGGCGTGTGGCTCCGCCCCGGTGGTCAGGGCAGGGACTGTTCCGCCCAGATGACCTTGCCGTTGGCCGTGTAGCGGGTGCCCCAGCGTTCCGTGAACTGGGCCACCAGGAACAGGCCCCGGCCCCCCTCGTCCGTCGCCGCCGCGTAGCGCAGGTGGGGCGAGGTGCTGCTGAAGTCGGAGACCTCGCAGATCAGTGTGCGGTCGCGGAGCAGCCGGACCCGGATCGGGCCGATGGCGTAGCGGATGGCGTTGGTGATCAGTTCGCTGAGGATCAGCTCCGTCGTGTACGCCACTTCGTCCAGGCCCCAGTCCGTCAGTTGCCGGGCCACGTCGGCGCGTACCCGGGCGACCTCCGAGGGATGGGCCGGGACCTCCCACTCCGCGGTCCGGTCGGGGTGCAGTACCCGCGTACGGGCGACGATCAGCGCGATGTCGTCGCCCGGACGGTCCGGCAGCAGCGCTTCGAGCACCGCCGAGCAGGTCGCCTCCGGGTCCCGGTCCGGGTGGGCCAGAGCCGTCCGCAGCAGATCGAGCCCGGCGTCGATCTCCCGGTGGCGGTCCTCGATGAGACCGTCGGTGTACAGCACCAGACTGCTGCCCTCGGGCAGCCGTGCCTCCACCGTCTCGAACGGCAGCCCGCCGAGGCCCAGCGGGGCGCCGGTCGGCGGATCGAGGAACTCCACGCTCCCGTCCGGGCCGACCAGCGCGGGCGGCGGATGGCCGGCGCGGGCCATGGAGCAGAGCCGGGTCACCGGATCGTAGATCGCGTACAGACAGGTCGCTCCCGTGACCATCGCGCCACCGCCCGCGATCCCCTCGTCGTGGTCGATACGGGCGACCAGATCGTCCAGCAGGGAGAGGATCTCGTCGGGCGGCAGATCGAGGGTGGAGAAGTTGTGGACCGCCGTACGCAGCCGGCCCATCGTCGCCGCCGCGAGCAGACCGTGACCGACGACATCCCCCACCACCAGCGCCACCCGCGCGCCGGGCAGCGGGATGACATCGAACCAGTCGCCGCCGACCCCCGCCTCCGCCGGCAGATACCGGTAGGCGACATCGAGGGCGTTCTGTTCCGGCAGCACCTGGGGGAGCAGGCTGCGCTGGAGCGTCTCCGCCATGGTGTGCTCGCGCGTGTAGCGCCGCGCGTTGTCGATACAGACCGCCGCGTGGTTGGCCAGCTCCTCCGCGAGCGACACGTCGTCCTCCTCGAAGGGCTCCGGTCTCTCCGAGCGCCAGAAGTTGACGATGCCCAGGAGGACCCCCCGGGCCCGCAGCGGCGCGGTGACGAGGGAGTGGATGCCGTACTCGACGACGCGGCCCGTCAGCTCGGGATCCTGGGCCCGCCAGCCGATGGCCGCGCGCAGGTCCGGCTCCACCGTCCCCCGTCCGCTCTCCAGGGTCCAGGCCTGCGGTGTGCTCGAACGGAACGCGATGTCCGTGCCCAGCTCGTAGAGGGGATGGTCGTCACGGATACCGACGACGGCCGTACGGTGCACCTCGGAGAGAGTGGTCAGCTCCTCGGGCTCCTCGCCGCGCAGCACGGGCTCCGCCAGGTCCACCGTGGCGAAGTCGGCGAAGCGCGGGACCGCCACCCGGCCCAGTTCCTGGGCGGTCCTGGTCACATCGAGCGTGGTGCCGATCTCCGTGCTCGCGTCGTACAGGAGCTTGAGGCGCTTCTGCGCCACCTCCGCGCGGCCCGAGAGTACGCGCAGTTCGGTGGAGTCCCGGAGCGTGGCGACAGAGCCCGGCGGCCCGCCGTCGCGGTCCGTGGAGCGGTTGTTCACCACGAGCAGCCGTTCCCCGGTGGCCAGCACCTCATCGCTCGCGACGCGTCCCGAGGTCAGTATGTCGGTCATGTTCGGGTCGAGGCCGAGGTCCGTGACGGGACGGCCCTCCGGGTGCGGGGGCAGATTGAGGAGCCGGACCGCCTCGTCGTTGGCGAGGATGAGCCGGCCCACACCGTCGACGATGAGCACCCCCTCCCTCACGACATGCAGCACCGCGTCGTGGTGCTCGTACATGCGTGTCATCTCGATGGGGTCCAGCCCATGCGTCTGACGCCGCACCCGGCCGCTCACCAGCGCCGTGCCGCCCGTGGCCAGGACGAGTGAGGCGGCGGCGGCCGACAGCAGGATCGGGACCTCGCGGGTGGCGAGGCTGTTCACCTTCTCGATGGTGATGCCGGCCGACACCAGGCCGACGACCCTTCCGATGGAGTCCTTGACCGGGGTCACCGCGCGCACCGAGGGGCCGAGGGTGCCCGGCACGGTCTCGGTGATCGTCTGCCCCTTCAGGGACGGTCCGATGGTGCCGATGAAGTGCTCGCCGATCCGCGCCGGGTTCGGATGGGTGATCCGGATTCCCTTGGTGTCTATGACGACCACGAAGTCGACGTCGGTGGCCTTGCGGACGGCCTCCGCCCGTGGCTGGAGGATCGCGGTCGGGTCGCGTGAGTCCAGGGCGGTCACGATGCCCGGTGAGTTCGCGAAGGCCGTCGCCACGGCGAGACAGCGGTTGCGTGCCTCCTGGGTGGTGTCGTGCCGTGACACCAGGAGCAGCGAGATCACCGAGGCGCCGACGAGCAGCAGCACGATCACCAGTTGCAGGATGAACACCTGCCCGGCGACGGTGCGCATGCTCAGCCACGACTTAGCACGCCGCCCCGGCGGCATCCGCGGGGTCCGGCGCTCGAACCTCTCTCGCCACCCGCCATCACCGCACGGGCGCTCACGCCGCCGACTCCGTGGGCGCCGGTCGGAGCGGGCAGTCAGGACCCGAGCCCAGGATCGACCCGTATGTCGGGCCATGTACCTACATCTACACCGCCTGTCTTCACACGGCGAGCGGGCGGCGGGGACGGGGTGAGCGAGTGTGGGGACAGGGGTGAGGAGGGGAGGTGAGCGGGGGTGGGGGCGGGGGAGCGAGCGGGTGTCGGGGGCGCTCGGTGGGCTCTCCTCCCGGGTCAGTGGTGGATCGGCAGTTCCGTACGGGTCAGGCGCTCGCCCGTACCGCCCCAGCGCAGGGCGATGATCTCGGCCATGATCGCCACCGCCGTCTCCTCGGGGGTACGGGCGCCCAGGTCGAGGCCGATCGGCGCGGACAGGCGGGCGAGGGCGCTCTCGGGGACGCCCGCCTCGCGCAGCCGGGCCAGCCGGTCCTCGTGGGTGCGGCGGCTGCCCATCGCGCCGATGTAGCGGGCGGGGGTGAGCAGGGCGCGTTCCAGCAGCGGGACATCGAACTTCGGGTCATGGGTGAGGACACAGATCACCGTGGACCCGTCCACCGGATGGTCCTCCAGATAGCGGTGCGGCCACTGGACGACCAGTTCGTCCACGTCCGGGAACCGCTGACGCGTGGCGAAGACAGGACGGGCGTCGCAGACCGTGACGTGGTAGCCGAGGAACTTTCCCATCCGGGCGACCGCGTCCGCGAAGTCGATCGCCCCGAACACCAGCATCTTCGGCGGCGGCGCGAAGCACTGGACGAAGACGCTGAGCCGGTCCATCCGCCGTTCGCCGTGGGGCCCGATCCGTACGACCCCGGTAAGGCCCTGCGCGAGCATGCCGCGTGCCTGTTCGGTGAGGGCGGCGTCCAGATGTGCGTTCCCGAGCGTGCCCATGACCCTGATGCCGGAGGAGCCGTCCGGGGAACAGGCGGGGGAGCGGGCCGGAGTCCCGTCGGGGGACCAGGCGGGGGAGCCGGCGGGAGCACCGTCGAGCGAGGGTGCCGGAGTTCCGTCGGGGGAGGGGCCCGGAGCGGCGTCGGCGGGTGTGTCCGGCGCGATCACCAGGTTCCCGCCCGGGGGAGCGTCGCCCGACAGGACCGAGGCGACCGCGACCGGACGGCGCGCGGTGATGCGGTCGAGGACGTACGGCAGCTCGGGGAAGTGCTCGTCACCGGCCGGCCGTACGAGGACGTCGATGACCCCGCCGCAGGTCAGCCCGGCCTCCAGCGCCTCGTCATCGCGTACGCCGTAGGTCTTCAGCACCGCCTCGCCCGAGACGAGGACCTCCCGCGCGACCTCGTACACCGCCCCCTCGACACAGCCGCCGGAGACGCTTCCGTACACCTCGCCGTTCTCGGCGACGGCCATGGCCGCACCGGGCCGGCGGGGTGCGGACTTCCAGGTCCGGACGACCGTGGCTAGCGCGAAGCGCGTTCCGGCGGCCTGCCAGACGGCGATGGATTCGGCGATCTCCCGCACGGGTGCTCCCTTCGCCCGTCGCCTCGACGGCGGCCTTAAGCAACCTTAGGCCGCCGTCGGTCTCCCGCATCCGGGACGTGCACGAGAGGGGGAGGCCCGGACACGAGAGGCGGAGGCCCGGACACGAGGGAGGAGACGGAGGACGGGCCGGTCAGGTGGTGGCGCCTCCCCGGGTGACGGTGAACCGGGCGTGCAGCTCACGGGTGTGGTCGACGCTCCGTACGGGCCCGGTCAGGGTGGCGGTGGCGGTGAGCCGGACATCGGCGCTGGACGCCGCCAGCCGCAGTTCGAGCGTGCCGGGCTCGACGATCCGGCGCCCGTCACGCCCGGTGAAGGAGGCGAGATCGGCGGGTACGGTCACCGCGACCGAGGCCCGCTCGTCCGGCTCCAGCGGGACCCGGACATAACCGATCAGCCGCTGCACCGGCTGGACGACCGAGGCCACGGGGTCGTGCAGATAGAGCTGGACCACCTCGGTGCCCGCCCGGCCGCCGGTGTTGCGGACGGTGAAGGACAGCTCCAGGGAACCGTCCGTACCCGTCGTGTCGGTCGCCACCAGGTCCGACCAGACGAACGAGGTGTACGTCAGACCGTGCCCGAAGGCGAACGCCGGGGTCGGATCGATGCTGGAGACCTCGCTGACCCGCGCCAGCGGCGCCGCCAGATAGGTGGACGGCTGGCCGCCCGGCAGCCGGGGGACGCTCACGGGGAGTCGGCCCGAGGGGCTGATCCGGCCGCTGAGCACCCCGGCCACCACCGATGTCCCCTCCTGCCCGGGGAAGAAGGCCTGCACGATCGCGGAGGCCTTCCCGACCGCCCGGCCGAGCGCGTAAGGACGTCCGGCCAGCAGGGTCACCACCAGCGGTGTGCCGGTGCCGTCGAGCGCGTCGAGCAGTGCGTCGAGGAGCTGCCCCTGTACGCCGGGCAGGGTGAGGCTCTCCGCGTCGCAGCCCTCCCCGCTCGTACCCCGTCCGAAGAGTCCCGCCCGGTCGCCGAGGGCCACGACCACGACGTCCGCGTCACGGGCGGCCCGTACCGCCTCCGGGAAGCCGCTGGTGTCGGACGTGTCGATGCCCGCGCCCGGTACGGAGACGATCTCGCTGCCCGGGAACTCGGCGGCGAGGGCCTCCCGGAGGGTGGGCAGCCCGATACCGGCGGGGGTGCCGGGGTGCTGGGCGCCGACATGGACGGGGAAGGAGTAGCAGCCCAGAACGGCGGTGGGGGTCTCGCCCTGCGGTCCGATCAGCGCGATACGGGGGGCGGTCCGGGGAACCGGGGCTCCCCCGGCGATGCCGAGGGCATCACCGGTGTCTGCGGTAACACCGGTAACACCAGCACCACCAGCACCCCCGGCACCACCGGCACCACTGACACCGGCGGCACCGGCGGCGTCCGTTCTGTCGCGGGCCGCGCCGACCGCGCCGACCGTCAGCGGAAGCGTTCCGTCGTTGTGCAGCAGGACGACCGCTCGCTCCGCCAGGCGCCGCGAGATGTCCCGATGCGCGGGGGAGTCGAGGTCGACCGTGCCGCGCAGCGGGTCCGCGTCGTACGGTGCGTGCCCGGCCAGGGCCGGTGGCACCGGGCTCCAGTCCGGGTCCAGCAGCCCCAGCTCCGCCTTCTGCGTCAGGACGCGCCGCAGGGCGCGGTCGATCAGTTCCTCCGGCACCTCCCCGGCCGCGATCGCGTCCCGCAGCGGCCGTCCGAAGGTCTTCACGGTGGGCAGTTCGACATCGACGCCCGCCCGCAGGGCCGTGGCGGCGGCGTCGCCCCAGTCGGCGGCCACCCCGTGCAGCGTCTTGAGGAAGGCGATGCCGAAGTAGTCGGCCACCACCGTGCCCTCGAACCCCCAGGTGTCCCTGAGCAGTCCGGTCAGCAGCTCCTCGTCGGCCGCGCACGGCACCCCGTCGGTGTCGTTGTACGCGTGCATGACGGACCGTACGCCGCTCTCCCGTACCGCCATCTCGAACGGCGGGAGGATCACATCGGCCCGCTCCCTGGTGCCCATGCTCACCGGGGCGAGATTGCGTCCGCCGCGTGAGGCCGAGTACCCGGCGAAGTGCTTGAGGGTCGCCACGATCCCGGCGGACTCCAGGCCCTGGATATAGGCGGTGGCGACCGTGCCGACCAGATACGGGTCCTCGCCGATGGTCTCCTCGACCCGGCCCCAGCGGGCGTCGCGCACCACGTCGAGGACGGGGGCCAGCCCCTGGTGCAGCCCCACCGACCGCATGTCACGGCCGATCGCGCCCGCCATCTCCCGTACGAGGTCCGGGTCGAAGGCCGCGCCCCAGGAGAGCGGGACGGGATAGGTGGTGGCGCCCCAGGCGGCGAAGCCCGCCAGGCACTCGTCGTGGGCCATGGCCGGGATCGAGAAGCGGTTCGCGGCGACGATCCGCTCCTGGGTACGCATCAGGGAGAGCGCGCCCAGCGCGGGATCGACCGGGACCGTGCCGAACGGCCTGGTCAACTGGCCGAGGCCGTGGGGGAGGAGTTCGTCGAGCGAGGGCGGGCGGTCCATGTCGTGCTGGTGCGGGGCGACTTCGGCGCCGTCGGCGGAGGCGCCCGCCCAGAGTCCGTAGAGCTGGGCGAGTTTCTCCTCCGTCGTCATCGCGGAGATCAGATACGCGACCCGCTCCGCGCGACGCCGGTCGAGGGCCGCGTCGGGACCGGCCGCGCCAGGACCGGTCGTACCGGGACCGCTCGCGGTGGAAGCGGTCGTACCGGGACCGCTCGCGCCGGGATCCGTTGCGGTGGATCCTGCCGTGCCGGGACCGGTCGTACCGGGATCGGTGGTGTGGGGGGTGGCTGGGGTGGGATCGGTCGCGGTGCGGTCGATCGCGGTGTGGTCGGTCACTTTCCTCCCACGCCCATCAGCCCTTGGACCAGGGCGCGACGGGCGAACAGGTAGACGAGCAGAACAGGCAGCGTGGAGAGGACCACGGCCGCCAGCAGGCCCGGGATGTCGATGCCGTACTGGGTCTGGAAGTTGTAGAGCCCGAGGGTGAGGACCTTGGTCTCCTCCGACTGGGTCAGCACGAGCGGGAAGAGGAAGCCGTTCCAGGCCTGAAGGGCGGAGAACACGACGACGGTCGCCAGTCCGCTCCTGGACAGCGGGACGACGAGCTGGAAGAAGACCCGCCGGGTGCTCGCCCCGTCGATGGCCATGGCCTCGAACAGCTCGTCGGTGATGTCGCGCATCGTGCCGGTGAGGATGAGCACACAGACCGGCAGCGAGAACGCGGCGGTGGGCAGGATGACACCGATGAGGTTGTCGTACAGGCCCGCGCTGCTGATGACGTAGAACATCGGGACGATCACGGCCTGCGCCGGGATGGCGAGACCCAGCAGGAAGAGCCGGAAGACCCGCGAGGTGGCACGGCCCCGGTTGCGGACGATCGCGAAGGCCAGCGGCGGTACGAGAAGCAGCACGATCCCCACGACGCTCGCCGTGACGACCACGGTGTTCAGGAAGTAGCGCCCGAAGCCGTTGGAGAAGTCCTGCACATAGTTGGTGAACGAGAAGGACTCGGGGAAGGACAGCGGACCGCCCTCGGTGTACCGCGCGCGTGACTGGACGCTCGCGCCGAGCATCACGTAGAGCGGCAGCGCCACCAGGCCCAGCCACAGCAGTACGCCCAGCCCCGCCGCGTAGTTGGGGGTGCGGCGGCCCGGCCCCGAGGCGCGGCCCCGGGGGGTGGGGCGGCGGCCCCGGACCGTGGCCCGGTCGGTCGCGGACCGGCTCATCACAGGCCCTCCTTCGTGCCGGCCATCTTGTCGAAGCCCGAGATCCGCACCACGGCCAGCGAGATGGCGGTCGCCACGACCACCAGCAGCAGGGCGATGGCCGCTCCCGCGCCGAAGTCGAAGCTCTTGAAGGCCTTCTGGTACATGTAGAAGGCGCTGATGGTGGTGTCGGTGCCGGGTCCGCCCTGGGTCAGGATCAGCACGGTGTCGAAGGTGGTGAGACCGCCGACCACCATGAGGATCACCGACGTGATGATGGAGTTGCGGAGCTGCGGCAGCGTGATGTGGAAGAACTGCCGTACGGTCCCGGCCCCGTCGATCGACGCCGCCTGGTAGAGGACCTCGGGGATCGCCCGGGTCGCCCCCTGGTAGATCAGCGCGTGCAGCGGGGTGAACTGCCAGGCGCTCACCAGCACGAGCACCCCGATCGCCCCGGTACGGGAGCCCAGGAGATTGCCGTCCCCGAAGAGCCACCGCGCCTGCGCCGGTACCCCGAAGTTGGGGTCGAGCAGCGCGCGCCAGAGCACGGAGACCGCGGTGGCGGACAGCAGCAGCGGTACGAAGAAGACCGCGGACAGGACGGCCCTGTTGCGCTGGGGCCCGGCGGCCCAGACCCCGAGCAGAATGCTCAGCGGGGTCTGGACCAGCACACCGAGCCCGGTCAGCAGCACGCTCAGCCAGAGACTCTTGATCATCACCGGGTCGTCGAGCAGCGCGGTCCAGTTGTCCAGACCGGCGAACTCCGGTGGGCCGAGCCCGCTCCAGTGGGTGAAGGAGAGCACGGCGACCAGGACGAGCGGGACGATCGCGAACAGCCCGAAGAACAGGGCGGCGGGAAGGGCCCAGCCCAGACCGGGACGGGCGACCGCGCGACCGGGGGAGGCACCTCCGGAGGAGGTTCCCGGGTCCCCGGGGGAGGTGCCCGTCTGCCCGGGAGAGGTGCCCGTACGCCCGGAGGTTGTGGCCGTACGCCCGGAGGCTGTGCCCGTGTGCCGGGAAGAGGCGCCCGTACGCCCGGAGGCGCCCGTGTCCTTGTCCGCGGGGCCGGCGGTGGCGGCGGTCATGGGGATCGTCATCCTCAGCCGGTGGTCAGGGCCTGCATGGCCTTGATGAATCCGTCGGCGTCGATCTGCCCGTTGAAGAACTGCTGGACGGCTTGCAGCAGGGGCGTGGCGTTGGTCTGGAGATACGCCTGGTCCCACGAGAGCTGGAACGAGGGCGCCTTGTCGACCAGGTCGAACTGGTACTTCAGATATTCCGAGTTCTCCGCCGAGCCGAGGAACTTCGCGGTGTTCGTGGTGGTGGGCAGATTGCCGATGGCCAACTGCGCCTCGACGAAGCCGTCGGAGTACATCAGCTTGAGGAACTTGGCTATGTCCTCGGCGTGTTCGGTCCGCTTCAGCACGGAGTAGAAGTTGTTGGTGTTGCCGACGACCGACGCCGGGTCACCCTTGCCGCCCTCGACGGTGGGGAACTCGCTGTAGCCCAGGTCGTTCGCGGCGAAGTCGGGGCTGGCGTCCTGCTGGGTGGAGAACTCCCACGAGCCCATCAGCTCGAAGCCCGCCTTGCCGCTCGCCAGCAGCGCGGCCGAACCGCCGTCGGTGAACTTCACCGAGTCGTAGTTGGTGCCGAAGGCGCCGGTGTCGACCAGCTCCTTGAGCATGCTCAGCGCCTTCCTGCTGTCGGCGCTCTCCCAGACGCTCTTGTCGCCGTCCAGGGCCTTCTGGAGCAGCCCGGGGCCGGCGATACGGTCGTAGAGGTACTCGAACCACATCAGGGTGGGCCACCGGTCACCGCCGCCGAGCGCGATCGGGGTGACGCCCTCGGCCTTCAGCTTCCCCACCGCGTCGAGCAGTTCGTCCCAGGTCTTCGGGGGCTGGGCGACACCGGCGTCCGCGAGAACCTCGCGGTTGTGGAAGAGCAGCACCGGCTGGGTGCCGCGCATGGGGATGCCGTACGCCTTGCCGTCCACCTTCGCCGTGTCGTAGACCGACGGCAGGAAGTTCTCCTTGAGCCCCGCGAGTCCGTCGGGGCCCGTACCCGGGCCGGTCGCGATCAGATCGTCGATGGGCAGCAGGAGGTCCGCCTTGACGAAGGGCTGGATGCTGCCGCCGCCCCAGTTGAAGAAGACGTCGGGTGCCTGCGGGGTGTTGATGATGGTCTGGAGCTTCTGCTGGTAGTCCGCCCCGGGGACGGTGTCCAGGACCGCCTTCACCTTGGAGGTCTTGTTGAACTCCGCGACGATCTGCTTCTCCACCTTGTTCGCGGCGTCGCCGTAGACCAGGACATGGAACTCCCCGTCACCCCCGGCCGTGCCGCCGCCGTTGCCACCGCAGGCGGCGAGGCCCAGTCCCAGGACGAGTGCCGCACCACCGGCCACGGCTTTCGAGAACCTCACGCGTGTCTTCCCTGCGCTTGTCGTCATCGATAGACCTCTCGATCTCTCGAAAGTATCGGCTACATTGCCGAAACTATTCTGCCGAGTGACCGTAGGACCCCTCCCTCAAGCGGTCAACAGTGCGGTCATCGCGCGACCAAACCGTTACCGGACGCCGGTGACCTTCGGTGGCTTATCCTTCGGTCCATGCGTGATGACAGGAGTGCAGGCCGGGTCACCCTGGCCCAGGTGGCTTCGCAAGCCGGGGTTTCGCTCTCGACAGTTTCGAAGGTCCTCAACGGGCGTCCCGATGTCGCGGCTCCGACCCGGGTCAAGGTGGAGGAGCTGCTGGAGGAGCACGGCTACCGGCGCTCCGCGCCCAGCGCCCCCGAGGCGCCGCTCATCGAGATCGTCTTCCACGAGCTGGACAGCACCTGGTCGATGGAGCTGATCAGGGGCGTCCAGAACGTCGCCAAGGAGACCGGCGTGAGTGTGGTGCTCACCGAGACCGGCACACGGCACTCCCCGGGCGCCGACTGGGTCGAGGGCGTTCTGCGGCGGCGCCCGCTCGGGGTGGTCCTGGTCTTCTCGACCCTCCCGGACGACCTCAAGAAGAAGCTGTGGTCACGGGCCATCCCGTTCGTCATCATCGACCCGGCCGGTGACCCGGAACCCGATGTGCCCTCGGTGGGTTCCGCCAACTGGGCGGGCGGGCTCGCCGCCACCCGTCATCTCATCGAGCTGGGCCACCGCAGGATCGCCGTCATCACCGGGCCCGAGGACATGATGTGTTCGCTGGCGCGCCTCGACGGCTTCCGGTCGGCGATGAGCATGGCCGGGTACGAGGCCGATCCGGCCCTGGTGCGCTTCGGCGACTTCCATGTGGAGTCGGGCCGTACCCACGCGATGGAGCTGCTCAAGCACCCCGACCGGCCGACCGCGGTCTTCGCGGGCAGCGATCTCCAGGCGCTGGGGGTGCTGGAGGCGGCGCGGGTGCTGGGGCTGCGGATTCCGGCGGATCTCTCGGTGGTCGGGTACGACGACATACCGCTCGCCCAGTGGTCGAGCCCGGCGCTCACCACCGTGCACCAGCCGCTGGTGGCGATGGCCGAGGAGGCGGCGCGGATGCTGCTGCGGCTGCGCAAGTCCGACCAGCCCGACGCCCGGATCGAGTTCGGCACCCGGCTGGTGGTGCGGGACAGCACGGCGCGGCGAGGTGAGTGAGGGGCGGGGCGTGCGCGGGGCCGGGCGGTCGGCCCGTCGCGGCCGGGGTCGCGGACCGCTCCGGTCTCGCCGCCGCCGTATGGGTCACACTGGAGGCATGTGCCGCAGCATCAAGACGCTCCGTCCGCCCGTGCTCCCCGAAGAGGCGACCGAGGAGGACATCCAGGCCGCCGCCCTCCAGTACGTACGCAAGGTCTCGGGCTTCCGCGCGCCCGCGGCGCACAACCGCGAGGTCTTCGACCGGGCCGTCGAGGAGATCGCCGAGGCGACCGCGCGACTGCTCCGGGACATCGAGGTACGGGGTGCGGGTGCGGGTACGGCTACGGGTACGGCGACGGCCACGGGTGCCCATGTGCCGGCGAAGGCGGGTGCGGCGAGTGCGGCCGGTGCAGCCGATGCGTCTGGCGGTACGGCCGGTGTGGCCGCCGCGGCGCGGCGGAGCGCCTGAGGCGTCGTACGCCGTACGTCGTATGCGTACCGCTACGTCGTAGGCGTACTGCCCGGGATCGACCCGTCCGGGGGCGACCCGCAAGGGCTCGTACCGCCTCGTACTGTCTCGTGCCGCCTCGTGCCGCCTCGTGCTGCCTGTGTCAGCCGACCACGGCGGGGGCCGGGGCCGCTGTGGGCCGCCGGATGACATACGCCGCGAGCGAGCCCGCCGCGAACAGCGCCAGCACGGACACCGCCGTGCCGACCCAACTCGCGCCCAGCCACTGGCCGCCGAAGTAGCCGAGACCCGTGCTGTAGGCCGTCCACGCCACGCCCGCCAGCGCCGACCAGGGCAGGAACTCCATCACCTTGCGGTGGGCCGCGCCCGCGCCGATCGAGACGATCGAGCGTCCCGCCGGGGCGAATCGGGCGATGACGACCAGGATCCCGCCGCTACGGCTGAGCGCGCCGCCGAGCCGCTCCTGCGCGGTGGTGAGCCGGCGTGAGCGCGCGATGGCCCGGCCGAGCCGGCCGCCGCGTCTGGCCAGCCGGAAGGCGAAGAGATCACCCAGTACGGAGGCGCCGGCCGCGCACGCCATCAGGATCAGCAGCGAGGGCACCTCGCGCGGCACCTGGGCCACCTCGTCGGCCGCGTTCGCGATCGTGGTCGAACCGGCGCCCGCGGCGGCGGCCGTGGCGGCCGTGATCACCAGCACACCGCTGGGCAGCACCGGCAGGAACACGTCGAGCAGTACGGAGACACCCACCACCGCGTAGATCCATGGGCTGCCGGTCAGCGACCCCAGACTCTCCAGCACCTTCTCGACTCTCCCCGCCCGGTCCCGTGACAGTGCCGCGGTCGCAGGGAAGCGGCAGGGGCGGCTGCCGCCGTACAGCGTACGCCTGTGCGGTCCGGCCGGCTCGCCCGGGGCGCACGATGCCGGCGGCCGGACCTCGGTGAAGGTCCCGGACGCCGGCATCGGGGGTGCCACCCATCGGTCGAAGGGATCAGCGGTCGAACGGGTCAGCGAATGCGCGGAGCGGTGGGACGTCGGTACGGAGCGGCGTGGCGCGGCCGCGGAGGGGCAGGGCGCACGGATCAGGCGGCCACGGCCGTACGTTGTTCCTGCCTGGCCTCCTCGCCGTCGCCGCGGGAGCCGCGCGAGCCGCGGGAGGAGAACAGCCGGTCCAGCGAGAGCGCTCCGGGCCCGGTGAAGACGATCAGCAGGAAAGCCCAGCAGAACATGGCGGCGGGTTCGCCGTTGTTCTGCATCGGGAAGAGCCCTTCGGGCTGGTGCACATCGAAGTACGCGAACGCCATGGAGCCCGAGGACACCAGTGCCGCTATCCGGGTGCCGAGGCCCAGCAGTACCAGCCCGCCGCCGACGAGTTGGATGACGGCGGCGAACCAGCCCGGCCAGGTGCCCGCCGAGACGGTGTCCTTGTCGAAGAGACCGAAGAGCGAGGCCGCTCCATGGCAGGCGAAGAGGAGCCCGACGACGATACGGAAGAGCCCGATGGCGTAGGGCTGACCGTGGTTGAGGCGTGTGTACATGGGGGGTTGTACTCCTTCGATCGATTGGTCTGGACCGATGAGAAGCTCCCCTCACGTTAGGCAGACCTAATCAATGCTTGCAAGTTCAACATTCAGGCGGGGATCAATTCGCGCCGCGTGTTCCGCTTCCCAGGTGGGCGGCGTGCGGAGGGTGGCACGTGCCACCGCGTCGGTGTCGGAAAGCATCACCGAGTCGACGCCCGGCCGTGCTCCGGCGGCGGTGACCCAGTGCACCCCTTCCGTGGGGACGCCGAGCGCGAACCTCCGGGGGTGGAATTCCCCCCGCCGGTCTATCAAGTGGTACGGACGGCGTGTTACATCCAGCCCGCCGGTTTCGTAACCTCCGACGCGGTGCGGCCGGCACTGACCGGTCTTCAGCAGCCGTGACAGCAGCGGGTCGCAGCTCCGCCGGAGATCCGGTTCCGGCAGCCGCGCCTCCACCAGGGTCGTGGCGAGGACGGCCGACCCCGGCACCTCGGGCGACTCGGCGAGGAACGCGCCGTCCACCGTGCGCATGGCCGTCCGGGGCCCGATCACATCGAGCACCCCCGCCTCGATCAGTGCCGCCATCTCCTCGATGCGGCGGCGCGGCGGGCCGATGGAGAGGAACGCGTTCAACGGCGTGTACCAGCGGTCGAGATGGTCGCGCCGGGACGAGCCGCTGAGACCGGCGTGGTCCACGATCTGGCGCAGCTCGTTGCGCAGGTCGCGCAGTACGTCCAGGGCGGCCTTGACCGGACCGGCGAGATTGCCGAGCGCCGCCTCCGCCGCGTCGCACCGCAGATGGGCCAGCAGCCAGGCGCGATGATCCGCCGGATCGCGGAAGGTCTCCCCGTCGTACGGGCGGGAGATCCGGTCCCAGGACCAGCGGTCGGCGGGCGCGATCCCGGCCGCGTCCAGGACGGCGGCCTCCTGCGGGCTGCCGGCGGGCGCCGAGAGGAAGCGGTCGAGGAAGTCCTCCCGGGCCCGGACGACCCGGGAGGAGCGGCCGCGCGCCGGCGACGGTGTCGTGGGCGTGGGCGTGGGGGCCCCGGCGGCCTCGGCGGGGGCCCTGGACGGCGTCCCGGACGGCCTCGCGGAGGAAGGCCCGGGGGGTGTCACGGAGAGCGGCCCGGGGGGTGTTGCTGAGGACGGCCCGGAGGATGTCGCGGAGAGCGGCCCGGGGGGTGTCGCTGAGGACGGCCCGGGGGGTGTTGCTGAGGACGGCCCGGAGGATGTCGCGGAGAGCGGCCCGGACGGTGTCGCGGACGGGATCCCGTCGGGAGCGCCGAAGAGTGTCGTGGCGTAGAAGACCGCCTCCACCTCCTTGGCGACCAGCGGCCATATCTCCCTGCGGAAGTCCGGCGGGTCGCCCTCGTCGGCGCGCTTGCGGAAGACCGCGATCACATCCGGGGTCAGCGCCAGCGGCCGATGGCGGCCGGAGGGTCCCTTCGCGTTGTCCCCGCGTGCCTGGTACGGGATGCCGCGCCGCGAGCCCGCGTACAACTGCGGTTCGCGCCCCGACGGGTGGTATACGAGAACGCCGTCGGTTCCCCGGGCGAAAATGCCGCCGCGTCCCGCCGTCAGCAGTGCCATGTGGTCGAAGAAATTCAGACCGAGGCCGCGCAGCAGAACCGGTTCGCCCGGAGCGACGGCCGAGAGATCGACATCGGCGGGGTTGGCGGGCGGCAGATAGCGGAGCCGGTGACGCGCGGCGTACTGCGCGAGGGTCGCCTCGGTCTGGCCGGAAACCACCGGTAGATGGCCCTGCGTGAGGACGACGGCACTGAGGCCGGAAATCGTCATGCCATTGTCGAGGGTGAGCGTCTGGGCGGGCCGCTGGGGGGTGGAGGAACGGGGCGTACCGGATGTACCGGGCTCGGACAGGGATGTGATCGGGCCATCTTCGCCGCTGTCCTCCAGACGGATCGCGCGCGCCCGGTGCACCTGGACCGTGACGTTCTCCGGCGCGTTCTCCACCGTCGTACGGAACGCCCACTCCAGATAGCGGCCGTAGGCGGCACGGGTCGGATAGTCGTCGGGGCCGAGGCGTTCCTCCGGGCGGGCCCTGGCCCACTCGTACAGACTCGGGCCCGGACGTATCGGGCCCTCGCACTCGACGCTCTCGTCGGTGAACACCGTCACCTGCGAGGCCACGGTGTTCATGAGCAGCTCGGCCGACTGGTCGGTACGCCAGACGAGGCCCGCGCCGGGCGGCGCGGGGTCGACGAGATGGACGGTCAACGGGACGTCCGGAGCCAGTTCGGGCACGGACGCACAGAGTCTTTCGAGGACCGAGGTGCCGCGGGGACCGGCGCCGACGACGGCGAGTGAGCGGGGCTGGGGGGGCCGTGCATCGGACAAAACTGTGACTCCCGGGGCATGTGGGGTACGGGAAGCGGATGGTCCGCATCATCATGCCGTTGCCGCACCGGCAGCCGAAGCCTTGGGCCAAGGATCGCGCCTTGTGTGAATGATCACGGAGGCGCCGACGAGGCGGTTGGACGGCCCGGAGATGTCAGGGCGTCAGGACCCGCTTCTCCACGGTAACCAACCGCCCCCGCCCAGCCGCGCGTGGGCCGGCCCCGCCGATCGGCTTTCCGTCCCCGGCCGAGACGGATCCCGGCCGAGACGGATCCCGGCCGAGACGGATCCCGGTGGAGGCGGTCGGGTCTTGCCCGTTGTCATACGGGGATCAGTTCGGGCCGTACCGTTGCCCGTGCGCGCTCGTGCAGCGCTTGCGCCTCGTGGTTCTTCAGATGCGGGCCGATGAGGCTGAACATGTCCGTCATCCGCTTGTCGATTCTCCCCGAGTTGACGAGTGGATAGTCATCCAGGGCGAGTCCCCACGTCCGGCAGGCGGCTTCCAGGTGTCCGACCGCCAGTTGCCGTTCTGCGAGGATGGCACGCTCTTTGACCCGCGTTCGCCGGTAGATGCTGTAGCGCAACTTGTCCGACTCCTGCATCGCGGTCACCGCGCCGGCCATGTCGCCCATCTCAAAACGCACTTGGCTGGTGTGGTAGTTGAGCGCGGCGGGATCGTACGAGCCGAAGACCCTCCCGCGGGACTCCGCACGGTCCATGGCTGCTTCCGCTTCATGCAGAAACATCAGCGCGGAGCGACGATCCCCGGTCTGTGCGGCGGCATGTGCCTGCTGTCCCGCGAGGAACGCACGCATCCGGGGGCCCGCCTGCGGGGACGAGGCCGCGGCGGCATCGGCCAGTCGCATCGCGACGGGTCCCTGATGGAGGTCTACGGCTTGTACGCTCATGCCCCGGAGTGTCGTGCAATAGGTCAAATGATCCTCCGAGGCTCCGGCGAGTTCCAGGGCCTTCAGGTAGTAGCGCTGTGCGAGCCCGTGCAAACCTTCGTCGACCGCCATGTAGCCGGTCAGGTAGCAGAGGTCGGAGGCCGCCGACATCATCGCTTTGCGTACGTCCTCCGGCCCGTCGGTCCGCAGGAAGGGCGCGACCGTGTTGACGAGGAACGTCGCGGCGAGGGGCCGAGCGGTGCGGCCGCCATGCTGATCGTCCATGGACGAGAGCTGTTCCGTCATGGCGATGACCGTGTGCACGTCCGACAAGCCCAGGCGCGTCCGTGTGCCTTTTTGGGCCACTTCCATGCGGCCCACTACGTCGGGCCAGTTGGGCACGGTGAGTGCGACGGAAAAGAGAGCAGAGCCGATGACGCTGCGGCGGGACGGGTCCATGTCCTGCTTTCCGAGATCGATGATCCCTTCAGCAGTGCCCGATGTGCTCGGCGTCTCCGGTGTGGGGAAGCCGGCATCCGCCGGTGCTGCGGGACGGCTCAGTCTTCGGGCGAGCGCTTCCAGGACCAGTGGTCGGGCCGACTCGCGCGGCATCCCGCCGTTCAACCACTGATGTACGGACGGGGGGCGGTACCGGACCGGGGTGCCTTGCTCGGTCCCGATACGGTTCACGGCCTGGGCGAACTGCCGCAGACTCCAACCGGTCTCACGGAACAGTCGTTCCAACCCGCTGTTCGGTTCGCTGGTGCTCACGGTTCGTTCAACTCCCCATGCACGGTGGCGCCAAGGGTTTAACGCTCTTAACTCTCCTGCGCTTCCCAACGGTACCGCTGTGTGTAACCGCGCTGTTGCCCAGTGCGAGCAAGCCGGTAGCGAGCAACCGTGTGCGGAAGGGCAGTCGATGGCGGACCGAGCCTTTGAACTGGGCACCATTGAGTCGATCGTGTGCGTCGAGTCGGGCGACCTCTGGTGCTTACGGCCTGTCAGGAGGCCTCACGCGTACGCGGAGCCGCCGCGGCGCCTGTTGACCACGGTGCCGGCCGGGCTTGCGGCGCATCCGCATGGACGGTCGGGGGGTTCCTGATGGCGTTCCGCTCGCGTCGTGGCTCGGGCCCACGCGTCACCTTCCCGGATATGACGCGGCGTTGCTCCGTGTGCCACTGGCCTGTGGAGCCGGAGGAAAGTCACCGCAGGGTGTACCGGGACGCTCCCTCCGGTCCCGGCTGGTACGCGTACCTGCACGAGGACTGTGCCAAAGTGATGGAGCACGAACAGCCCGCGTAGGGGCGGGGAGAGCGGGTCCGGCCGGGGTGCTCGGGGTGCGGGCCGGGCGTCGCTCGGGGGCAGAGGGGCAGAGGGCGTCAGGGCGTCAGGGTTCGGGTTTCGATGGTGGCCAGTTCGGCCCTGCCGGAGCGGGTGTGGGCCTGGTCCAGGCGGAGGGTGGCGGAGCGGCCCCGCAGGGTCAGGGTCATGAGCTGGTTGCCGAACCAGGGCCCGCCCGTCTTGCGCCAGTCGACGCCCGAGGGGCGGATCCTTCCGTGGCGGACCAGGGCGTGGCCCAGGCGGCGGGCTCCCCGGCTCCAGCCGAGGCGGAAGCCGAGTTTTATCCAGCCGGGCACGGAGTTGTGCACCGGGGAGCAGGTGAGCTGGAGGACCCGCGCGTCCGGACCGTCGCCCGCCGTCCAGGTGGGCTCGGCGATATACGCGTGGTGCACATCGCCCGACAGCACGGACACCGTCGCCGGTGCGCCGGGACCGCTGCCGGCCTCCGCGATCAGCGCGGCCAGCGCGCCGAACGAGTCGGGGAAGGCGGCCCAGTGCTCCAGATCGGCCGCCCGGCGCAGCTTCTCCCCGAACCGGGCCCAGCGCGGCCCGCGTTCGCCCCGGCAGAGCGCGGAGTCCCAGGACTCGGCGTCATGGATGAAGGGCGGCAGCAGCCAGGGGAGAGAGGTGCCGATCAGGAGATGGTCGTAGGGGCCCCGCCCGCCCCGCCCGCTCGACCCGTCCCCGGCCCGCCCGCTCGACCCGTTCCCCGACCCGTCCCCCGCCCCGCCATCGGCACCGGTGTCCGTATCGTCGCCGCGCCCGTCCATCACCTGGTCGCGCACCCACCGCTCCTCGCCCTCGTCGAGCATCGCGCGGGCGGACTCCTCCAGCACCCGGGCGGCGCGCGAGTCGATCATCAGCAGCCGGGTACGGCCGAAGTCGCGGCGGTAGCTCCACCGCGCGCACGCCGGATCGCGGTCGGCCTCGGCGGCGAACCGCCGGAGCAGATCGGTGCCGTCGGGCGCCGCGCGTACGGCCGCGTACAGCTCGTCCGCCGCCAGCTCCTCGGGGGCGAGATTGCCGAGGTGCTGATAGACCCAGTACGACATCAGCCCGCTGAGCACCCGCTCCTGCCACCACGGCGTCGCCCGCATGTCCTCCAGCCAGGCCGCGCTGGTGTTCCAGTCGTCGATGAGATCGTGATCGTCGAAGATCATGCAGCTCGGCACGGTGGAGAGCAGCCACCGCACGTCCGGGTCGCTCCAGGACTCGTCGTACAGATACGTGTACTCCTCGTAGTCCGCGACCTGGGCCCCCGGCGGCTCCGCCAGGTCCCGCCGGGCGCCCAACCGTGCCCTCGTCGCGTCGGACGTCTCGTCCGCGTACACCTGGTCGCCGAGGAGCAGCAGCACATCGGGCCGTGCGGCTCCTGGGTCGGCCGCCAGCCGCTTCGCGAGGGTGTCGAGCGCGTCGGGGCCGACCGGATCGGGCTCACCGTGCGCGGGCGCGGCCCACCGGCAGGACCCGAACGCGACCCGCAGCTCCTCCCCGGGCCCATCGGAGGCCGCGGGGGTACGGATCGTGCTGGGCGGCGAGGACGAGTCCTCCGGGGGCCAGACCTGGCGGCCGTCGAGCAGGACGTCGTACGGGGTGGTGGTGCCCGGCGTCAGACCGGTCACCGGAATCAGCGCGTAGTGGTGCCCCGCGACCTGGAACGTCCGCGACATGCCGTACGCGCCGTCCCCGCAGCGGACCTCCGCCGCGGCGGGCCGGTCGGTCTCGACCCACACACTCGCCGTGCCGGCGCCGCCGAAATCGACGTACCGCAGCACTGGCCCCAGGCGCAGTCCGGTCATGGTTGCCCTCCTCCGTCGCACCGTAGGGTACGGAACGACGGAGGAGGGCGGGGAGGAGGTCCGGCCGGTGTGGGGGTGGCGCCGCGGGACCGGGACCGGGAACGGGACCGGGAGCGGCGCCGGGGGCCGGGAGGCCGCGGGCGGTCTCAGCAGCCGTTCAGGACGCTCTGGAGCGCGCTCTTCTCGGCCGAGTCGACGGTGAGGCTGTAGTGGTACTTCACCTGGACCCAGGCGCGGACATAGGTGCAGCGGTACGCGGTGCGCGGCGGGAGCCACTCGGCCGGGTCGCGATCGCTCTTCGACTGGTTCACGTTGTCGGTGACGGCGATGAGCTGCGGACGCGTCAGGTCGTTCGCGAAGGACTGGCGCTGCGAGGTGGACCAGCCGCTCGCGCCGGAGGTCCAGGCCTCGGCGAGGGGCACCATGTGGTCGATGTCCACGTCGGACGCGGCGCTCCAGGTGGCGCCGTCGTACTGGGAGTACCAACTCCCGCTCGTGGCCTGGCAACTGGAGTTCTGTACGACGCCGGTGCCGTCGCGCTTGAGCACGGCCTCACGGGTGTCGCAGGAGCCGGACTGGGTGATCCAGTGCGGGAACAGGTCACGGCTGTAACCGCTGGTGGAGCCCTCGGCCCGCACGGTGAGCTGCCCCAGGTAGGTGCGGGCGGTGGCCGCGCTGACCGGGGTGGGCATGGCGGCCTGCGCGGAGGGGGCGGTGAGCAGGGTCGTGGCGGTGGCGAGGGCGGCCGAGGCGGCGAGTACGGCGATACGAGGCATTCGACGCGCGTAGATACCAGACATGCGAACTCCCTTGAGGTGGGGGGAATCGAACCGGACCGTGCGGGGGTGGGGCATGTGGACCGGGACGTACGGGACCGTCGGCCCGGCCGCCATCGTGGTGGTGGCGGGTTTCCATGGGGTGGGCGCCAGGTAACAGGGTGGCGACATGGGCACGTCACATCAAGAGGGTATGGGCGCCTGGTAGTTCCTGACGGGTGGGCAACTCGGTGCATTCGGGGCAAAGTTGACGCGGTCGAGGCGGTACGGCACGCGGGGGCGCGGGGCGCCGCGCGGGCGCGAGGGAATCCCGTGACCCGCCGGGGACGGCTCACCGGACCGGCCGGACGCGCCCCGCGTGGCCGATTGGTGCCGGTCGGGTGCGGCTCGTGCGGCGTGCGGAACCTGGGGTGCGGGTGGTGCGGCGTACGAGAACCTCGGGTGCCGCGTGTGGCGTACGGGCCCGGCTGGGTGCGCCGCGCGCGGCTGTGCGGGAGCGGCCGGGTCCCGCGCGGTGTGACGTACGGGACCCGGCTTCGCCCTGTCCGGTGCGGCTTAGGCTGGGGCCGTGCTGCTGCGGGTCGATGTCATGTTCTGGGTTGTCCTCGCGCTGCTGCTGGCCGTCGCCGTGGCCGTGGCCGTGTTCGCCCGGCTCGGACGGGCCCGGGAGATCGCCTTCGCGGGGCTGCGGGCCGCCGTCCAGCTCGGCGCGGTCTCGCTGCTGATCGGGTGGGTGGTCGGGGCCGTCGCGCCCCTGCTCGGCTTCGTGGTGCTGATGTACGCCGTCGCCGTACGGACCGCGGGCCGCCGGGTCACCCGGAACGGGACATGGTGGTGGGCCGCCGTGCCGATCGGGGCGGCGGTGGCGCCCGTCATGGTCCTCCTGCTGCTCACCGGAGTCGTACCGCACCGGGGCATCGCGGTGGTCCCCGTCGTCGGCATCCTCATCGGCGGCGCGCTCACCGCGACGGTGCTGGGCGGACGGCGGGCGCTCGACGAGCTGCACGCGCGGCGCGGCGAGGTCGAGGCGGGGCTCGCGCTGGGGCTGCCCGACCGGGACGCCCGGATGGAGGTGGCCAGGGCCGTGGCGGCGGACGCGCTGCTGCCGGGGCTCGACCAGACGAGAACGGTGGGGCTGGTGACGCTGCCGGGCGCGTTCGTGGGGATGCTGCTGGGCGGCGCGTCGCCGGTGCAGGCGGGGGCGGTGCAGCTCTTCGTGCTGGTGGCGCTGATGGCGGTGCAGGCCGTGGCGGTGAGTACGGTGCTGGAGCTGGTCGCGCGCGGCAGGCTCCACCGGGACCGCTGAGCCGGCTCCCTACGGCTGCGCCGCGTGCCGCCGGCCGGGGATCCGTACCGCTTCGGCCCTGGCTGTCCGCGATCGGGGATCCCGTACCGTCCTGGCTGCCGTCGGCCGGGGATCCGTACCGCCCCGGCTGCCGGCAGCCGGCTTCGGACCACCGCGCCCGCCGGGGCCGGCTACGCCTGCGCGTGCAGCCGGATCTCGCCCGTCGGCAGCGCTTCCACGCGCAGCCGCGTCAGGTCCTGGACATGGACGTCCGGGGCCATCGCCGCGGCACGGGGGCCCACGCCCACCACCCGCATACCGGCCGCTCGGGCCGCCGTGATGCCCGCCTCAGAGTCCTCCAGCGCCACACAGTCCTCCGGCGCGAAGCCCAGCCGGGCCGCGCCCAGCAGAAAGCCCTCCGGGTGGGGCTTGCTCGCCGTGACGCTCTCGGCCGTGACCCGGGTGCCGGGCAGGGGGAGCGCCGCCGCGGTCATCCGCGCCTCGGCCAGGGCCGTGTCCGCCGAGGTGACCAGGGCGTGCGGCAGCGCGGCGATCGCCGCCATGAAGGCGGGGGCGCCGGGGATCGGGACGACGCCCTCCGTGTCCGCCGTCTCCTCGGCCAGCATCCTGCGGTTGTCGGCGAGGTTCTGCTCCATGGGCCGGTCCGGGAGCAGCACCGCCATCGTGGCGTACCCCTGGCGGCCGTGGACGACCTTGAGCACCTCGTCCGGGTCCAGCCCCTGGGCGACCGCCCAGCGCCGCCAGCAGCGCTCCACGGCGGCGTCGGAGTTGACGAGGGTGCCGTCCATGTCGAGCAGGAGGGCGCGGGTGGTCAGGACCGACACGGATGTCGTGGTGGCGGCGGTGGCCGTCATCGGCGGACTCCAGAGCGCGGGAGCGGGGCGGACAGACAGACAGAAGCGGCTCCGCCCGCCGGTCAGGGTGTACGGGCGGAACCACTTTGTTTCGTCATTGTACAAAAAGCTTCAGTGCCGTCGACCGCGCCCCTGGGTCTCGGCCTCCAGGGCGCGCCGGGTGTTCGGTCCGTAGACGCCCTCGGGGTCGCCCTCGACGCTCCGGTACGACTGGTAGACCGTTACCGCGCCCTCGACGCGCTCGTCGTACCGCCCGTCGGGCCGGCCGCGGAACAGCCACACCTCCGCGAGCCGGTTCTGGAGCTCCACGACCTCGGGTCCGGAGTCGCCGGGGCCGAGGGACGCGCCCTCCGGGGCGAACGACGGCTGCCGCGGGGGCTGCTTCGTGCGGGACGGGGTGCCCGCGGGGGCGGTGGAGGAGGGTGGCGCCGACGGCTCCCGTGAGGCGGTGGCGGACGGCGCCGTGCTGACACCGGGGCCGGGGGAGGGGCTGGTGCCCGCCGTGGACGGCGCCGAGGACGACGGCGTCGCGGCCGGGGTCGACGGCGCGGACGGGCTCCGCGAGGCGCCGGACTCCAGGACGCCCACGGTCGGAAGGCCGCTCGTCCGCTCCGGCAGCGCCCGTTCCCCCGGCTCGCTCCCCGAGAACAGCCCGCCCGCGAACGCCGCCGTCCCGATCACCGCCAGGACGGCCGCGCCGATCGCCAGCGCCCGGTACGGGGTGCGGCGGGGCGGCGGCGGTGCCGGACGGAAGGGCGCGGGCGGCGGCTCGGCGGAGTCGCTCGCGGGCGCGAGGGGCGGCATCGGGCCCGCGGTGCGGAAGACCGGGGGCGGCTCCGTACTGTCGTCGCCCGCGTCGAGTGTCACGTATGGCCGTACGCGCAGCGGATTGAAGTCCTCGGCCTCCGCGATCTCCTCGGCGAGGTCCGCGGAGACGCCCTCCACCCTGGCCCGCGTGGTGTCCGTCGCGGTGTCCGCCGCTCCGTCCTCGGCGGTGTCCGCGGTGAGCTGTCCGGTGACCTCTTCCGGGGTCTCCTCCGGGGTCCCCGGGGTCCCCGGGGTCCCCGGGGTCCCCGGGGTCTCGGGGGTGGTTTTCCTCGTAATCTCCCCGGTGGCCCCGCTCGCGGCGGTCCCGTCCCCGGTGACCTCCGCCCCGGCGACCGCCTGTCCGGCGACCGGCCCTGCGGCGACCGCCTGTCCGGCGACCGGCGCTCCGGTGAGCGCCTGTCCGGCGACCGCTCCTCCTGCGGTCTTCTCCCCGGTCTCCTGGGTGTCGGACGGCCGACTCTCCGTCCGCCGCGCGGACTTCCGCGCCGCCCCATCCGCTTTCCGGGTGTCCGCCGGTGGAGCGGTCCGTGGCGTCGCCGACGGCTTCGGCCCGACGGGCCCGGCGACCCTCGTCAGCGGCATCGTCGTCTCCGCGGCCGTCGCCCCCGAGGGGCGCCGGGCGGCCGGTGCCGCCGGTCCCGGCCGCACGGCACAGGCGCATCCGGGTCTGTCGTCTGCGGTGCGCGGCGTGCCGCACTCGGGACAGAGCTGTCCGGTCAACGTGGGTTCCCTCCCCTTGAACTGCCGCCGATTATGCAGGCCGTGCGGGGCGGGCATGCGCCTGGCCCAGGGGCTCCGGCGGACTCTCGGCAGGCCATAACCGGACAGAGCGGACAGGATGGAATCCGGCGGATCCGAGGAGTTGTCACATGATTCAGGAAGTGAGTACCCCGGCCATAAGTCCGGCCCCCGGCGACACACACAAACCGCGCACTGTCCTGGTCGCCATATGCGCCCTGCTGATGGGGCTGCTGGTCGCCTCGCTCGATCAGACCATCGTCTCCACCGCACTGCCGACCATCGTCAGCGATCTCGGGGGGCTGGAACATCTCTCCTGGGTCGTGACCGCCTATCTGCTGGCGTCGACCGCCGCTACTCCCCTCTGGGGCAAGCTCGGTGACCTGTACGGCCGTAAGCGGCTCTTCCAGCTCGCGATAGTCATCTTTCTCATCGGCTCCGCGCTCTGCGGCATATCCCAAAACATGGCGCAGCTCATCGCCTTCCGCGCGGTCCAGGGCCTCGGCGGCGGCGGACTGATCGTGCTGTCGATGGCGATCGTCGGGGATCTCGTCCCGCCGCGTGAACGGGGCAGGTACCAGGGACTGTTCGGCGCCGTCTTCGGCGCGACCAGCGTGCTCGGCCCGCTGCTCGGTGGTTTCTTCACCCAGCATCTGAGCTGGCGTTGGGTGTTCTACGTCAATCTGCCCGTCGGCGCGGTCGCGCTCGCGGTCATCGCCGCCTTCCTGCACATACCGGTCCGCAGGACCCGGCACACCATCGACTACCTCGGGACCCTCCTGATCGCGTCCGTCGCGATCTGTTTCGTCCTGGTCGCCTCGCTCGGCGGTACGACCTGGCCCTGGAGCTCCGCCGAGATCATCGGACTCACCGCGCTCGGCACCGTCCTGCTCGTCCTCTTCATCCGCGCCCAGCGGCGCGCGGCCGAACCCGTACTGCCGCTGCGGCTCTTCCGGATCAGGACCTTCACGCTCATCGCGGTCATCAGCTTCATCGTCGGCTTCGCGATGTTCGGCGCGATGACCTATCTGCCGACGTTCCTCCAGGTCGTCCAGGGCGTGACACCCACCATGTCCGGTGTGCATCTGCTGCCCATGGTGCTCGGCCTGCTGATCACCTCCACCGTCTCCGGGCAGATCGTCAGCCATACCGGGCGCTGGAAGGCCTGCCCCATCCTGGGCGCCGCCGTCACCGCCCTCGGGCTGCTGCTGCTCCACCGGCTCACGGCGACCAGCGGCACCCTGGAGGCGAGCGTCTACTTCTTCGTCTTCGGCGCGGGCCTCGGACTGGTCATGCAGGTCCTGGTGCTGGTCGTGCAGAACTCCGTCAGCTACCAGGACCTCGGCGTCGCCACCTCGGGCGCCACCTTCTTCCGTTCGATCGGCGCGTCCTTCGGCGTCGCCATCTTCGGCACGGTCTTCAGCAATCTGCTCGCCGGCCGGCTGACCGACGTCCTCACCGACGCGTCGTCGCCGCCCGGGGTGGGACCCGGCGAGCTGTCCGCCGACCCACGGGCCATCGAACAGCTCCCCGCCGATCTGCGGCCCGCCGTACTGGACGCGTTCTCGTCCTCCATCACCGACGTCTTCCTGTACGCGACACCGGCCGTGCTGCTCGCCTTCGCCGTCGCGTGGTTCCTCAAGGAGGACAAGCTGCGCGGCTCGGTGACCGCCCCGGAGGCCAGCGAGACCCTGGGGAGCAATCCGGTCGTCCGCTCCTCGCACGACGAGGTGGCACGCGCGCTGTCGGTGCTCGGCACGCGCGAGGGCCGCCGCCGGATCTACGAGCGGATCACCGCGACGTCGGGGTACGACCTGCTCCCGGCGGCGAGTTGGCTGCTGCTGCGGATCCGCCGTCTCGGTTCGGTCCAGCCCGGCGCGCTCCTGGAGACCCTGCCCGTACCGGTCAGATCCGTCACCGACGCCTCCCGGCAGGTGGAGGAACGGGGACTGGCCAGACGCGAAGGTCTCGAACTGACCCTCACCCCCCGGGGCGTGGAGACCGCCGAGGCGCTGGCGAAGGCGCGCGAGGACTCCCTGACGGAGCTGCTGGGCGACTGGTGGGGGCCCGGCAGGCCCGAGGACCTGGTGGAGCTGGTACGGGACCTCAACAGCGAGCTGTGCGGGGCCGAGAGCGAACGCCCGCCGGCCCCGGCGCCGCCGAGGGACCACGCGGTCTGAGCCCGCGCGGCGCGCCTCCGGACCGGGCCTCCGGACCGGGCCTCCGGGCCGCACCTCCGGGCCGCACCTCCGGGCCGCGCCTCCGGGCCGCGCCTTCGGACCGGGCCTCCGGACCGCGGTGCCGGACCGCGGTGCCGGGCCGCACCTCCGGGCCGCGCCTTCGGACCGCATCTCCGGGCCGCGCCTTCGGGCCGCATCTCCGGGCCGCGCCTTCGGACCGCGGTGCCGGGCGTCTCCGGCCGGACGCCACTGTGAAGACACGGCCTAAGGCTCCGAAGACACGGCCTAAGGCTCCGCGCGGACCGTCAGTCGCTTGCCGTACCAGATCTCGCTGTACGGGCCCGGCGTGCCGTACGCCGGGATCTCCCGGAAGCCGTGCTTCGCGTACAGCCCCCGCGCCTCGACCAGATCGAGCCGGGTGTCGAGGACGAGCCGGCCCGCCCCGAGGCGCGACGCGGCCCGCTCCAGGGCGGCGAGCAGGGCGCCGCCGCCCCCGGTGCCCCGTACGCCGGGGCTCACATACACCCGGGTCAGCTCGGCCGTGTCCGCGTCGAGCAGCCGCAGTCCGCCGCAGGACAGGGCCTCGCCGCCGTACCGGCCGACGACGAACTCCCCCGTGGGCGGGGCGAGTCGGCCGGCCGGGTCGGCCGGTTCCTCGGCCAGGCCCGCGTCGATCTCCGCCGTGGTCGCGGGCCGTCCCCAGTAGCGGCCGGCGACCTCGGCGTAGTAGGCGCGGCGCAGCCGGGTGGCGTCGGGGCCGGCGAAGGGCTCGGGAAGCACGGACCAGTTCATGGCCGAACCGCTATCAGGGTGAAGAGCCGTTTGGCCAACGGATTACGGGCAACCCGATTCCAAGAACGACCCGTTACGAGCGGTACCGGTGCCCGTACGCCCCGCGCACGGGCCGCGTACGAGCGGCGTACGGAACGAGACGAGAGCTAGGAAGGCAATCATGTCCACAGTCCTGATCGTCATCGCTCTGGCCGTGGTGTTCGTGATCGTCGTGGCCGCGGTCCTGTACATCGGGCCCGGCAGGGCAAGCGGACGAAGCGGACTGAAGCGCCGGTTCGGACCGGAGTACGACCGTGTGCTCGCCCGCCACGACGGGGACTCCAAGGCCGCGGAACGCGAGCTGACCGAGCGGGTGGGACGCCACGGCGAGCTGCGTCCGGAGCCGCTCCCCGCGGAGCAGCGTGAGCAGTACGTGGCCATGTGGGCCGGGCTCCAGGAGCGCTTCGTCGACACGCCGCGCGAAGCGGTGGTGGAGGCGGACCGGCTGCTGGCCAGGCTGGCGGCCGAGCGCGGTTACCCCGGCGGCCCGGAGCACGAGGGCCGGTCCGACGAGCACTTCGAGGCCCTCTCCGTCCATCACCCGTACCAGGTGGACGGATATCGCAGGATGCACCGGGTGGCCTCGGCGGACGGCGGTGGCACGAGCACGGAGGAGCTGCGCGAGGCGCTGGTCGGCGCGCGTGAGCTGTTCGACCGGCTGATCCTCGGTCACCCGGACAGGCGCGACGGGCAGCGTGGCAGTGGCGCCGTCGGCCGGAACCGAAACTTTTCTCTGCGGCCCAAAGGGAGTGGTGTCTGATGACGTACGACCCGAAGAGCGACAGGAGCGATACGAGCGGACGAACCGGTAGGAGCGACCGGACGGACCGGGTCGGCCGGACGGACGGGACGGACCGTAGGAACGGGACGGACCGGATGGACGGCGCGGACCGGGCGGGCAGGACGGACCGGGCGGGCCGGATGGACGGGATGGACCGGACGGACGGGATCGACCGCACCGACATGTCCGACCGGACCGCCGACGGCGACCGGACCCACCGGAGCGAGCGGACGCGGCGGGAGACCGATGTGATGCGTCAGGTCCCGCCGCCTCCGCCCCCGCCGCCCGCGCCGACCGTTCCCCCGGCCAGGGACGGCCGGGGGAGGGCCGGGACGGAGCAGTTCGCGAAGGCGCCGCACGATGTGCGTGAGTCGGTCAAGCCGCTGCACAGCCGCCCCCCGCAGGACACGGCGCAGCACGACACGGCGCACGAGCCCGTGAAGCCGGTTCTCGCCGGGGACGGGATGGAGACATCCGGCAGGCCCGCCGCAGACACCGCCGGTGGGGCGGCGCGCGACGGCGCGGCCACCAGCGGTACGCGGCTGCTCCCGCAGGACGAGAGCGAGCGGCTGAGCCTGCGCCTCCAGGACGCGCTCAGTACGTTCGTCGACGGACCCCGGCGCTCCGTCGAGGAGGCCGCCGGAGTCCTGGACGAGGCGGCCGAGCGGCTCACCAGCGCGCTGGCCGAGCGTCCGCGCTCGCTGCGCGCCGGCTGGGACGGCAACGGTCCCGGCGAGGGGAAGCACGCGACGGACGGCTCCGACACGGAGAAGCTGAGGCTCGCGCTCCAGAGCTACCGCGAGGTCACGGAACGGCTGCTGCGCATCTGACGGCAGCTCTGCCGCCGCCGCCGGACCGCGCAAGCGGCGACGGGGCCGGTCAAGACCAGGAGGCGGTGGGCAAGGGACGGCCCGCCGCCTCCCTCCTTGTGTCCGCCTCCGGCGGAGGCGGGCCTGCCCCTGTCGGCCGGGCCTGCCTCCGCCGCAGCGGGTCCCTTCCGCCGGCGTGGGCCCGGGGCCCGGAAGCGGCCCTCGGGCCCGTCCGTCAGGCCAGGACCCGGGCCAGCGCGAAGCCGTCGTACCCCTTGGTGCCGACTGTCTGTACGGCGGTCGAGGAGAGCCGGGGGCTGATCGCCATCAGCTCGATCATCTCCCGCGTGCCCACCACCGAGGGATCGGTGCTCGCCGGGTCGGCGACCGCTCCGTCCCGTACGACGTTGTCCACGACGATGACGCTGCCGGCCCGGGTGAGCCTGAGCGACCACTCCAGATAGTGCGGGTTGTTCCGCTTGTCCGCGTCGATGAAGACGAAGTCGAACGGGCCCGCGCCCTCGGCCTCCAGCGTGGGCAGCGTCTCCAGCGCCGGGCCCGTCCTGACCTCCGCGATCTTGTCGAGCCCCGCGCGGGCCAGGCTGGCGCGGGCCACCTGGGCGTGGGTGGGATCGGCCTCCAGGGAGATCAGTCTGCCGTCCACCGGCAGCGCGCGGCCCAGCCAGATGGTGCTGTAACCACCGAGGGTGCCGATCTCCAGGATCTTGCGGGCGCCCTGGATCCGGGCGAGGATCTGGAGCATCTTCCCCTGGTTCGGGGCCACGTTGATGGCGGGCAGCCCGGCGGCGTCACCGGCGGCGAGCGCCGCCGTGAGCACGTCGTCCTCGGGGGCGAGCTGATCGGTGAGGTAACGGTCGACGGCGGTCCACTGCTCCTGGGACATGGAGACCTCTCATCCGTGCGTGCGGGAGTCTGCGGGAATCTGCGGCGGTGCCGGGATGCTTCGGTGTGCTTCGCCTTCGCTGACATGGCGACATGGCGAATTGTTTCCAGTGGGAACATATCCTAGGCGCCCGGCGTCGGCCCCTGTCGATCGTCGCCGCCCGTCAGACCGTGGCGGCGAGGATCCGGGCCAGCTCCGCCAGGTGGACCAGGTGCGGGAAGTGGCCACTGCCCGGCAGCACGGTGACGGCGACGCCGGGCGAGGTCTCCCTGAGCCAGGCCAGATAGCCGGGATCGGCTTCCTCGCCGGTCACGTAGTGGTACGGGATCCCCTGCGAGGCGATACGGGCCAGGTCATGGGCGCGGTGCTCGCGCAGTTCGGACGCCGGCCTGACGAGCAGTTCGTTCCAGTAGCCGAGGAGCAGGTCCTGTGCGGGCGGCACGGGTGGCCGGGCGAGGTCCCGGACCGGGCGGGGCAGGGACTCGACGCCCATCCGCGCGAGGAGGGAGTCCCAGATCCTGCCGTAGGCGGGGCTCCGCAGTACGGGTTCGTTCCGGCGCAGCATGTCGGCGAAGCCGCCCGCGAGCAGCGGCTGGTCGATGTTGACGACGCCGCTCGCCGGATACCGGGCGGCGTAGACCGTGGCGAGGACACCGCCGAGGGAGTGGCCCACCACGGTCGGAGCCGTCAGTCCGCTCTCGGACACCGCTCGGTGGACGGCGGCCGCGACCTCGTCGAGAGCGTAGGAGTCGTGCCGGGGCGAGCCGCCGTGCCCCGGCAGGTCGAGGGCCAGTACTCGCCGGGCCGGGTCGGTGCTCGCGAGTTCACGCAGCAGCGGGCCCCACTGGCGCCGGTCGTAGCTGAGCCCGTGGAGCAGAAGGAGCGGAGGCCGGTCGTCGGCGGCGGCGGCGCCATGGCTCTCCGCCGCCAGGCCTCCGACGTACCGCGAGGGCGCACCCGTCGTGTCCGGAACCATGCCGTATCTCCTGTTCGTGTGCCTGTCGTCCGTTCACCAGGAAGGCGTAACCCGACCAGGAACGATCTGTACGTGGCGCGGGTCACACGTGCCGGCGGGCAGGGTCACACGTGCCAGTGCGCCGGGCCGCCCGGGGCCGGGTGGTAGCGGAAGAACCGGCCGGTGCGCAGCGAGGCCCGCAGATGGGCGCCGGCGAGCGGTGCGACGGCCTCGACGCGCTTGACGACCGCCCACACACTCCGGGTGGCGCTGACGCGGGCCCGTTCGGCTTCGCCTCCCTGGGTCCGCTGCCGCCCGCCGAGCCCACTGGCCCGCCGCAACTCGGCGAGCAGCGCGCCGCGTTCCGCCTGGACGGCCGTCGCGGCCTCGGTGTCGCCCGCGCGGTCGGCGGCGTCGAGCCGGTCGTCGAGCACCGCGAGCCGACGCCGGTAGGCGGCGCGGGCGGTGTCGTCCAGTACGGGATCGCCCTCCGGCACACGCAGCCCCGCGCCGCCGGCGACGAGGTCGAGCGCGGGGATCTCCTGGCCCGGCGCCGCCAGCAGGGCCCGCAGGTAGTGCAGTCCGCGCCCGTCGGGCAGGCGTGCCGTCTCGCCGTCGGCCTCCAGCCGCCACTCCGGCCCCTCGCGGACCAGCCACCACGCGTCGGCCGGCGGACCGGCCGGCGGCAGCGTCGCGAGGAGGCCGCGCATGCCCAGCCGCTCGGCGATCGACCGGGCCCGGCCGAGATCCTGGCCGGCCCGGTCCCGCCGGTCAGGACCGCCCGTACGGGCCAGGATCTCGGCCCGTGCGGTGAGCGTCCTGGCCAGCCAGGGCAGAGCGCCCAGGCGTCGCGCCGACGTCGCCGCGTCCGTCAGATGGCCGAGCGCGGCCTCGGTCCGGCCGAGCCGGCCGGCCAGCCGGCCGAGGTAGTCGTCGACCGGCCCGGTGATCGTGTTGGCGCCGCCCCACACCACGAGCCTGCCACGGAAGGGCAGCAGTGCCTCGTACAGTCCGCGCGCGGCCTCCGGTTCACCGACCCGCGAGGCGACGACCGCGAGGTCGGCGAGAGCGCCCACCCAGCGCGGTCCGGTCCCCGCCAGAACGGCCGGCAGGAGGCGTTCGAGCTCCAGTCCCGCTTCGACGTCGTGGCCGTTCTCCATCAGCGACCGGGCCGCGGTCGCCTCGAAGAAGTGACCGGGCAGCCGCCGGGCGAGTTCACGCCACGGTTCCACCGGGACCTCCGCCCCACCGCGCAACACCGCCACCTGGCCGGTCACCGACCCGACCAGACGGCCGGTGTCGCTCACCCCGGCCCGCCGCCCCGCCGCCGCCACCTCGGCCGCCAGCGCCGTCGCGTCCTCGAACCGGCCGCGGACGGTCGCCAGTACCGCCTGCCGAGCCAGGACCACCACGGCCGCCTCGGTGTCCCCGGCCTGTTCCCCGGCGCGCGCGTAGGTGGTCAGCGCCGCCTCGGCCGCCGCCAGATCGCCCAGCTCGGTCAGGGCCACGAAGCGCCAGAACAACCCCCGGCGCTCCGCGGGGGCGTCCCCGGCCCGCCGGGCCCCGGCGACGATCTCGGCCGCGGTGGCCAGGCGCTCCGCCGCGGTCGCCGGATCCCACAGCGCGTGGAGCCGGCTGTCGAGTACCTCGGCGAGCGTGCCGGGATCGCCGGCGGACCGGGCGAGCGCCACCGCCTCGTCCGCCAGCTCTCCGCGGCGGGACCTGGCCGAGGTGTCGCCCAGCAGTTCCCTGGCGAGGCGGGCCAGTACCCGGGCCCGGACGGCCGGGGGAGCCGGGCGCCCGGCCGCGGATTCGAGCAGCCGGATCAGGCCGACGTCGAGTTCGAGGAACTGTGCCCGGGACGGCACGGTGAGCGCCAGATGGGCGACCGGGTCGACGGTGGCGTCGAGCCCGGTGAGTTCCCGGGCGAGGGCGAGCGCCGGCCCCGGCAGACCACCGGAGAACAGCCACAGCGCGTGAACGGCGTCGGGCGGCAGGTCCGGCAGCAGGACGGACAGCTCGGCTGCGGAGAGTTCGCGACGACGGCCGGCAAGAGACACGCACCAGCCTAACCGGGCCCGCTCCGTCCCTCCCCCCAGGCCGCTGTGACGCCATTCGGCCCATGCCCTGGCTCCTGACCCGGCTCACGCGGCTCATGCCCCGGCTCATGGCGGACCGGGTCGCCGGCGCGTCCCGTTGCCCTCTGGCCGGCTCCCCGCCCGGCTCCCGCCCGGCTCCCCGCCCGGCTCCCGCCCGGCTCCCCGCCCGGCTCCCGCCCGGCTCCCCGCCCGGCTCCCGCCCGGCTCCCCGCCCGGCTCCCGCCCGGGT
>NZ_JBIASO010000017.1:0-48156 GCF_042890865.1 Streptomyces sp. NPDC002018 | reverse complement strand
GGGTCCTGCCCGGCTCGCCGCCCGCATCCCGCCCGTCCTCCGGCTCGTTTGCCGTCCCGTACGCCGGACACGCCTCGGCCGTGCATCGACGCGTGTCCGGCGGAAACCCGGAAGACAGGGGCATTGAGCCAAAACAGGGATGACAGACAGGCGAAGAGGGGGTTGCCTGAGTCTTCCCGGCGGGGCAGTGCGAGGCTCTTGCCCCAGAGACGGCGGTTTCGGACGGAGGGTCGGCGCGGCGTGGTGAATGCGGAGCACAGCGTGCACGGCGGTGCGGCGGCAGCGGGGGCGGCGGGGGCGGCGAGACCGGGGTTCGGGGCGGCGCGCGCCGTGCTGTGGCTGGTCGCCGCCGTGCTGGCGGTCAGACAGGCGACGGCGGTGCTGAGACAGCCGCCCGGTGAACGGCTCACCGATCTGGAGACCTGGATCGGTGACAACGGCGTCCTGCATGTGTCGGGCTCGCTGTACGACACCGGCAGATTCACCGGAACACCGTTCGCCGGGCTGGTGCTCAAACCGCTGGCGCGCTCGGCCGAACAGAGCCTCGGCATCGCCTGGACCCTCGGCACACTGCTGCTGGTCGTGGCGCTCGGTCTCGTGGCCGCCCGCGCCCTCCCCGGCCGTGTCTCACGCCGTACCGGACTGCTCGCCGCACCGGTCACGATCAGTCTGCTCATGCTGTCCCTGCCGGTACGCAACAGCTTCCATCTCGGCCAGACCAGCATCATTCCCGTTCTGCTGGTGCTGCTCGGCTGCTTCGCCGTACGCGGGGAACGCGGCTCCGGTCTGCTGGTGGGCATCGGCGCGGCCCTTCAGCCCGCCGTCCTGCTCTTCGCGCCCCTGCTGTGGCTGACGGGCCGTAAGAAGGCGGCCGTGACCTCGGCGGGGACCTTCGCCGCCTGCACCGCGCTGGCCTGGGCGGCGATGCCCGGGGACTCCTGGGCGTACTGGATCCACCATGTGGCGGGCGCGGGCCTCGGTGAACGTCCCGACAGCCTCGCCAACCAGTCCCTGCACGGCGCGCTGCTGCGGCTGGGGCTGGCGGGGCCCCTGGAGATCGTGCTCTTCCTCGTCCTGGCGGCGGCCGTCGTCACGGCCGGGCTGCGCCGCGCCGTCCGCTACGCGCGGGACGGGCAGTTGCTGCTCGCCGTGGCGCTGACCGGCTGCGCCGCGATCGCGGTCTCGCCGACCGCCTGGCAGCACCAGCTCCTGTGGGTGCTGCTGGCGCTCGTCGGCCGCGTCGGTACGCGCGCCAGGGACCGGCTGGTGTGGCCGGCCGTGGTGGTGCTGGTGATGACGCTGCCGGGGAAGATGCTGCTGCCGAACATCGCGCCGCTCCACCCGGTGCGGGACAACATCCTGCTGATCGCAGCGCTGGCGGCGGCCTGCGCGGTGCCGTTCCTGGCACGCGCCTCGCCCTACTTCGAACGGCCCGTCCCGACCGAGTACGCACGGCCCGTCCCCGCGCGCTGGAGCCGGGTGCCGCTGCTGCCGTTCTGGCGCCGGCTGCTCGGCCGCCCCAATCTGCTGCTGGAACTGCTCGCCATCCGCGTCGGCTACTCCGTCTACTCCCATATCCGGCTCGCCGCCACGGGGGGCCGGGAGGCCGCCGAGGAACACGGCCGCCAGGTCATCTCCGTCGAGCGGGCACTCGGGATCGACATCGAGCACTGGATCAACCACGCGGTCGTGAAAGCGCGGTGGGCCGAGAGCTTCTTCAACTTCTACTACACGTCGTTCCACTTCCTGGTGCCGCTCACGATTCTCGGCGTCCTGTACGTCCGCAGGCCCGCCGACTACCGCTGGGCCCGCTCCTCGCTCGGCTTCGCCACGGTCCTCGCGCTGATCGGGTTCTGGTTCTATCCGCTGGCACCGCCGCGGCTGATGCCGGGCATGGGCTTCATCGACACGGTGCACGGACCGCAGGACCTGACGAACCCGGACTACGGGGCGCTGACCGCGCTCACCAACCAGTACGCGGCGATGCCCTCGCTGCACTTCGGGTGGTCGCTGTGGTGCGGTCTGGTGATCGTCGTCCTGGCACCGAGGCTCTGGATGAAACTGCTCGGTCTGCTCCATCCGCTGTTCACGGTCTGCGCGATCGTGGCCACGGCCAACCACTGGGTCCTGGACGCGGCGGGCGGCGCGGCGGTGGTGGGCGCGGGCTTCGGGCTGACGTATCTGCTGGCGGGGCCGAGGAGGCTGCTGCCACGGGCGGTGACGAGGGCGGACCCGTTCCCGAGGGGGCGGAGCGCGCCGCCCGAGGACCGGGCCGTGGAAACGGCCCGGCAGGTACCGGCGGGGCCGTCGGGGCCGACGGGGCCGCCGGGGCCGTCGGGCTGAATCCGCCCGGATCGGTTGGCTGATCCGCCGGGACCGGCAGGTGGTGATCCGCCGGGGGCCGCCGGGGGCCGGCGGGGGCCGACGGGGGGCGGCGGGGGGCGGCGGGTGCTGATTCGCCGGGACCGGTTGAGGGGTCCGGCTGGTCGGGGTGGCTGGTCGGGGGGCCGGTTGGGGTGGCTCTCAGCGCTGTTCGGTCGGCTTCACGGTGGGCGGGGCGGGCGCCTCGGAGGCCGCCTCCCCGACGACTGCCTCCCCGACGACTGCCTCCCCGACGGCCGTCTCCCCGAAGACCGCCTCCGCGTCGAACGCCGCCCTGCGGGTCGCCCGGCGCAGCGCCTTGAGCACCGTCGCGCCGATGGTCAGCGTCAGGACGACCGTCAGGACGGCCCGGCCCAGGTCCCAGCCGAGCGAGGTCGCCGCGCAGTAGGCGAGGAACCGGACCAGATTCTCCTGGAGCGGATCGCCGGGGTGGAAGGAGACACCGGAGGAGAGTCCGCCGAGCCCGCCGATGGTGGTCCACCCCTGAAGGTTCATGACCGTGCCGTACGCGAACGCCGCGCACGCCCCGTACAGCGCGAGCATCAGCAGCTCACCGCGCCCCCGCAGCCGGTCGGGGCCCGGCAGCAGTCCCGCGCCCATCGTGAACCAGCCCATCGCCAGCATCTGGAACGGCATCCACGGCCCCACCCCGCCCGTCAGCAGCGCGGACGCGAACATGGTGACCGACCCGAGGACGAAGCCGAACCCCGGCCCCAGGACCCGTCCGCTCAGCACCATCAGGAAGAACATGGGCTCCAGCCCCGCCGTGCCCGCGCCCAGCGGACGCAGGGCCGCGCCCACCGCCGCCAGCACTCCCAGCATCGCCACGGCCTTGGCGTCCAGACCGGCGTCCGCGATCGTCGCGACCACGACGGCCACGAGGAGCGGGAGCAGCGCGGCGAAGAGCCAGGGCGCGTCCTGGGAGTGCGCGAGCCCGGACGACGAGTCGGCGAGCAGCGGCCAGCCGAAGGCGGCCACCCCGATCGCGCTGATGAGGGCGAGAGCGCAGACGGCGCGCGGGCCGAGCCGTACGGCGCGCGCCTGCGGGGCCGGTGGTGTCACTCCGCCCCCTCGGCCGTCGGCGACGCCTGGGGACCGCGCGGCTTCTCCGCCCTGAGCGACTTCTCCGTCCTGTGCGGCCTCTCCGTCCTGTGCGGCCTCTCCGGCTCGTCCGGCGATTCCGGTTCCTTCGGCGTCTTCTGCTCGTTCAGCGCCTCCAGCGCCTCCAGCGCCTCCAGCGCCGTACGGACCTGCGTCACCGTCAGCCACTCCTGGGGTGCCATCACCTTCGCGACCTGCGGTGCGAACGCCGGGGACGAGACCACCACCCGGGCCGTCGGGCCGTCCGCCACGATCTCGCCGTCGGCCAGGATCACCACCCGGTGGGCCAGTTCCGCCGCCAGTTCGACATCGTGGGTCGCCAGGACGATCGCGTGCCCCTCGGCCGCGAGCGCCCGCAGCACCCGGACCAGCCGGGCCTTCGCCGCGTAGTCCAGACCGCGTGTCGGCTCGTCCAGCAGCACCAGCGGCGGGCGCCCGGTCAGGACGACGGCGAGGGCGAGCGCCAGCCGCTGCCCCTCGGACAGATCGCGCGGATGCGTACCGTCCGCCACATCCGGCAGCAGTGCGCGCACCAGCGCACGGCAACTGCCGGGAGCCGCCCCCGCGTCACCGTCCGCCGCCGCGCACTCGGCGGCGACCGTGTCGGCGTAGAGCAGATCGCGTGGCTCCTGCGGCACCAGACCGACCTCACGGATCAGCTCGCGCGGCGGGGTCCGGTGCGGGGTGCGGCCGCCGACGAGCACCGTGCCGGAAGCAGGCGCGACCATGCCGACCAGGGTGGCCAGCAGCGTCGACTTGCCCGCGCCGTTCCGGCCCATCAGCGCGACCGTCTCGCCGGGCGCGACGGTCAGCGACACCTGGCGCAGCGCCTCGGTCCGCCCGTGCCGTACCGCGAGGTCCGTGACGACGGCGAAGGGTCCGCCGTCACCGGGCGCCGCACCGGGCGCCGCACCGGACGCGGCGGCGTGGCGCGTGGCCGTGTGCTTCGTGGCCGCGTTCTTCGTGGCCGCGCGGCGGCGCGGCAGCAGCCTGGCGAGCGCGCTACGGGCGGCGGGCCGCGCCCCCGCGAGCGCCCCGGCCCTCGCCGTGTCCGCCGGTTCCCCGCCCGGTGCCCCGGCGGTGGTCTCCCCGCCCGGTGCCGCGGCGGCCGTCTCCCCGGCCGCCGCCGTCACCACCGCCCCGTTCGACGGCCCCGGTTCGCGTCCCGCCAGCCGGTCCCGCAGCCCGGCCGCCCTGCGCCTGGCGTCCCGTACGGAGAGCGGCAGCGGGTCCCAGCCGTTCAGCCGACCCAGCGCCACCACCGGCGGATACACCGGTGAGACGGCCATGATCCGCTCGGGTTCCCCGACGACCGGGGCCAGCCCGGGGCCCGGCAGCAGGACGACCCGGTCCGCGTACTGCACCACACGCTCCAGCCGGTGTTCGGCCAGCAGCACCGTCGTACCGAGGTCGTGCACCAGCCGTTGCAGCACCGCGAGCACCTCCTCGGCCGCCGCGGGGTCCAGCGCCGATGTCGGCTCGTCGAGCACCAGCACCCTGGGGTGCGGAGTCAGTACGGAGCCGATCGCGACCCGCTGCCGCTGACCCCCGGAGAGCGTGGCGATCGGCCGGTCGCGCAGCTCCGCCAAACCCAGCAGATCGAGCGTCTCCTCGACCCTGCGCCGCATCACATCGGGCGCCAGACCCAGCGACTCCATGCCGTAGGCGAGTTCGTCCTCCACCGTGTCGGTCACGAAGTGGGCGAGCGGGTCCTGCCCCACCGTCCCGACGAGATCGGCGAGTTCACGCGGCCGGTGGGTACGGGTGTCACGGCCGCCGACGGTCACCCGGCCGCGCAGGATGCCGCCGGTGAAGTGCGGGACGAGACCGGAGACCGTACCGAGCAGCGTCGACTTGCCGACCCCGGAGGGGCCGACGAGCAGGGCCAGTTCGCCCTCGGGCACGGCGAAGTCGACGCCGCTGATCGCGGGCGCGGAGGCATCCCCGTAGGTCACCGACACCCGCTCGAATCGGATCACGGGGCGGTCTCCTTCGGTGCGGGCGGTGCGGGCGGTGCGGGCGGTGCGGGCGGTGCGGGCGGTGCGGGCGGTGCGGTTGTCGCCGGTAGGACGGACGGTGGAGGTGGCGGCGGTGGTACGGGGGGTGTTGACGGTGGTACGGGGGCGATGAACGCCGGCAGCAGTCCGAGCAGCACCCCCGCCGCAGGCCACAGCGGCAGCGTCGGTGCCACCAGCGGCACCACCCCGGGGTGCAGCGCCTCCGGATCGACCGCGCCCGCGCGGATCATCAGCGCGGCGACGGCCGCGCCCGACCCGGCGACCAGCCAGGCGCGTACCCCCCAGCGGTCGGGGCGGTAGCGGGTACGGACGGAGCGCCGGCCGCCGAGCCGGAGCCCGGCCACCGCCGCGACGAGCCCCGCGACCAGCAGCGGCAGCCCGTACTCCGCGCCCGCCGCGGCGAGCAGTCCGTACGAGCCCGCGCAGACCCCCAGCAGCCCGCCGAGGGTGAGGGCGGTGGTGGTGTGCCGTACGGCGGGCGGTACATGGGCCGTACGTCCGTATCCCCGGGCGTCCATCGAGGCCGCGACGGCGACCGACCGTTCCAGCGCCCCTTCCAGCACGGGCAGTCCGATCTGGAGGAGCGCCCCGATCCCGCCGGTCGGCCGCCCGCGCAGTCTGCGTGCGGTGCGCAGTCGTACGACATCGGCGACCATGGTGGGTGCGAAGGTCATGGCCACGACCACGGCGACCCCGGCCTCGTACAGCGCGCCCGGCAGCGACTTGAGCAGCCTCGCCGGGTTGGCCAGCGCGTTCGCGGCGCCGACACAGATCAGCAGGGTGGCCAGCTTGGCACCGTCGTACAGCGCGAAGACAAGCTGCTCGGCCGTCACCCGGCCGCCGATCCGTACCCCCACCGCCCAGTCGGGCAGGGGCAGTTCGGGCAGCGTGAACAGAGTGAGCGAGCCGGGGACCGGGGAGCCGAGGACGACCGAGAACAGCAGCCGGATCACGATCACGGCCAGGCCGAGCTTGAGGAACGCGCCGTACGAACGGGCCCAGGGCGCGTCCGTGCGGCGGGCCGCCACCACATAGCCCGCGACGCCGGTGAGCAGCGCGAGGAGCAGGGGGTTGGCCGTACGGGACGCGGCGGTGGCCAGCCCGAGGGCCCACAGCCACCAGGCCCCGGCGGGCAGGGCGTTGGAACGGTTCGCCTCGGGCGCGCGCAGCGCGGCGGAACGCTTTCCGGGCCCCTCCCCGAACCCCTTCCCGAACCCCTTCCCGAACCCCTTCCCGGAAGGGCTCTGGGCGCGCCTCCCGGAACCGTGTGCGGTGCGGTATGCGGTGCGAGGTGCGGTGCGGTGTGCCGCGCGGGTCATCGGGTGCGGCTCATCCGCGTCGGCGGCGGGCCTGCCGGAGACCGGCGGCGGCCAGCACGAGCACGGCGGCGGCTCCGCCGAGAAGACCGACGGCCGGGCCTCCGCCGTCGTCCGAGCCGTCTTCTGCGGTGTCGCGAGCCGCCGTTCCGGCGTCGGCCCCGGCATTGGTCCCGGCCCCGGTCCCGGCCTTCGGGTCGCCGGAGCCTTCGCCGGGAGCCGGGGCGGTCGTGTCGTTCGTGTCGTTCGTGGGCGCCGGAGTGGTCGTGGGCGCCGAGGTGGCGTCCGTGTCACGCTCCGCCACCTGTTCGCCGCATCCCGACGCCGGATAGCCGGATATCGCGCAGAGCAGGGCCTCACCGCTGTAGCGCAGCGGCTTGGCCACCGCCGCGAGCGCCTCGGCGGCGGTCGCGTCCTCGCCGAGCCGGGCGCACCCGGCCCGGAGCGCGGGCGGCCGTTCACCGGCCGGGGCATCGGCCGCCGTACCGGGGTCGACGACCACGGCGATCCGCTTGTGGCCGTCGCGCTCGGGGGTGGCACCGCAGATCGCGGTGAAGTCCGCTGCGCGGCGCGGCCGGGAGGCGTCCGCGCTGTCCGCGCTCACCGAGAAACGGAAGCCCGTGACGGTGCCGTCGGCGGGCCGGGCCGTGGCCGGGCCCTCGGTGGCATAGGTCCAGGTGCCGCCGTCGCTCTCCCAGAACGACCAGTAACGGTAGCCCGCCGCCTGGGCGTTCTCCGCGGCCTGGGCGTTCCCCGTCCCCTGGGTGTTCCCCGTCCCCTGGGCGTTCCCTGCCGCCTGGGAGTTCTCCGTACCCAGGGCGTTCCCCGTACCGAGGACACCGGCGGCGAGGCAGACGGTCAGAACGGCGAGCGCCGAGAGCCGCGAACGGATACCGGGGCGCGCGGCCGAGGTGTCCGCGCGCGCCGTACGGCACGGCCCGGCCGGGCGTCCGGACCAGGGGCCCGTGTTCCCGGTGGCGGGGCGTCCGGACCGGGTGTCCGTATTCCCCGTGGACGGGCGTCCGGGCGGCCGGGGGTCCGTGCGCCGCCCGGCAGGGCGTCCGGGCCGTCGGGCGCGGATCACGATCACGGCTGCCGGGTCTTCCTGCGGCCGTTGAGCAGGAACCCCATACCGGCGCAGGCGATCGCTCCGGCCCCGAGGATCCACAGGAGTCCCTGGTCACGGCCGCTGTTCCCGCTGCTGACGGTGGCGGCGGCCGGAGCGGTGGTGGAGGGCATGGGCTTCGGCGTGGGCCCCGTCGCGTTCAGCTGCCCCACCAGGTCGATCCCGCCGAAGTCGCGCGGGTCCGTGCCCGTCGCATGGGCGGCGAAGATGAGCTGTGCGTAGGCCGCGGGCCCGTTCTCCCGTGCCCAGGCAGCGGCGTTCCGCTTCAGCCACTCCAGGGCGCCCGACGCCTGGTCCCCGTATCCGGCGGCCGTCAGCGCGACGACGGCGTCCGCCGTGTTGCCGGTGTCCGGCAGCGGGTCGGTGTCGTCGGCGCCGGGCAGCGGGGGCTGGTCGAGATGCCCGGTCGCGGCGAGCGCGGAGGCCAGATAGGCGGCGCCGTTGCGTGCGGCCCGCTCGGGGCCGGGGTCCTTCGCCGGCACGCACGACGGCGCGGGGCCGGCCTCCACCGGCCAGGCCATCATCCGCTTGCCGAGCCCGCCGAGCACGGCCGCCGCGGTGGCGTCGTCATTGGCGGTCAGCTTCCCCGCCTTGTCCGGCTGGTACGCGAACGCCCCGGCGTCCGCGCCCGATCCGGCGTCGCACGGGATCGCGAGGGCGACCAGCGCGTCATAGGCGTTCCTGCCCTCGGACGACCGCATCGAGCTGGGCCGTACCCCGAAGGTGGTCAGCGCGCCGATCACCAGGGAGGTGGAGTTCGCGTCCGTCGGGGTGCCGGGGAGATATCCCCAGCCGCCGTCCTTGTTCTGTACGGACCTGAGCCACTCCATGCTCTTCTGTATGGCGGGCCGTTGGCCGCCGAGCGTGGCGAGCGCCTGCATCGCGGCGGCGGTGGAGTTGGAGTCGACCGCCGTCTTCGCGTCGCAGGGCGCGGCGGGGTCGGGACGGTACGCGGGGAAGGCGCCGTCGGCGCACTGCTGGCCCTTCAGCCAGGTGACGGCCTGGTCCGCCGGGCGGACACCCGCCGCGAACTGCCCCAGCATCGCCAGGGACTGGCGCCACACCCCGTCGTAGGTGGGGTCCTTCTCGCCGTACAGCCCCGGCGGGAGGGTGACGGGCGCGGGGGACGGCACGGGCGCGGCGGGGGAGGGATCCGTGGACGGCGAGGCGCCGGGGGAGGCGCCGGAGGGGGAGTTGGAGGGGGAGTTGGAAGGGGAGCCGGAGGCGGAGCCGCCGTCGGGGTCCGGGGAAGCCGGGGAGCCGGGGGAGACCGGGGAGCCGGGGGAAGCCGGGGAGCCGGGGGCGGCCGGTACATCGCCTCCCGCCACGGCGGCGGGAGCGGTGGCCACACAGAGCACGGCGGTTGCGGCGAGCGCCGCTGCGCAGCGGCGGACGGTGGTCATGGCGGGCTGGGCCTCTCCTGCGGGAGCCGGCGTGGGCACACCACCACCCCTCCCGGCGAGCCCCGCCCCCTCGCGGCGGGCCGGCCCTGCCGGTCACGGCACTGGGCACCTGACTCCGGCCCCGTAATCCTCGACGTTGCCGGCCACCGGCGGTTTCCGGTGGCACGAGCCGGTCACGAGCGCGTACGGGGCGTTCCGGCTGCGCCGTCGGGAACGGCGGCTCACGGTTGCGGGTCAGCGCCGGTTTCGCACCGGCTTTCCCCCGTACGGGCATGATGACGACCCGCCTACTCTATCGGCCGCGTACCCCACTCCACCGTCGGGCGTATCTCTCCTCCCGTTCCCCGGTCCGTACCCCCGCCGCTCCGAGGGCCGCGCCCCCGCGAATCCGACATCTCCCCAAGCGGCACGCCATGTCGTCCGACAGTCGGGTCAAGTACGGCGAACAGTAGGGAAACACTTGTCCGTTGCGGTGCGCGCCCTCTTGTTGGCACCCTGTCTACGCGCGTATCTTGAGCCGACTTTCAGGCTTCTCGTACCACTCCCGCATGCCCTGTCCGCACCGTCACGCGCGTATCCGTACCCGTCCCCGTACCTGTACCTGTACCTGTACCCGTACCGAGAGCACGCAGGCGAGCACGCGGCCACGTGAGCACGCGAGAAAGCACCCGAGAGAACACGTAGAAGAAAGAGCCCATCGTGCCCCCTTCCATACCTCCGGCCCTGCGCGGTCGGCGTGCCAGGCGTATCGCCCTGGCGCTCCCCGTCGGCCTGGTCGGAACGCTCATCGCGCTTCCGTTCACCGCGCAGGCGGCCCCGTCGTCCGACGCCGTGATCGCCGAGGTCTACGGCGGCGGCGGGAACTCCGGCGCCACTCTCACCAACGACTTCATCGAACTGGGCAACGCCGGCAGCGGTTCCTTCGACCTCACCGGCTGGTCCGTGCAGTATCTGCCCGGTGCTCCGACCGCCAGCAGCAAGTGGCAGGTCACCGAGCTGACCGGCGCGATCCCGGCGGGCGGCAGCTACCTCGTCGCCGAGAGCAAGGGCACCGGCGGCACCACCGCGCTGCCCACCCCGGACGCCTCCGGCGCCATCGCCCTGTCGGGGACCAGCGGCACGGTGGCTCTCGTCCACTCCACCACCGCGCTGGCGTGCGTCACCGCCGCCGACTGCGCGGCCGACGGCACCATCAAGGACCTGGTGGGCTTCGGTACCGCCACGGTCCGTGAGACCTCGCCGGTCCCGGGCGCGAGCAACACCGCCTCGGTCTCCCGGGGCGCCGCCCTCACCGACACCGACAACAACGCGGCCGACCTGGCCGCGTCCACGCCGAGCCCCCGTAACACCACGGGTGGCGGCGGGGAGCCGGGCCCGGACCCGACACCCACGCCCACGCCTACGGGCCCCACGGACCCCACGGACCCGCCCACGCCCGACCCCACCCCGGGTCCGCTGCGGATCCACGACATCCAGGGCAACACCCGGCTCTCCCCGCACGCGGACAAGGCCGTCACCAACGTTCCCGGTGTGGTCACCGGCGTTCGCTCCACGGGCTCCTCGCGCGGTTTCTGGATCCAGGACCCGCGGCCCGACAACGACCCGGTCACCAGCGAGGGCGTCTTCGTCTTCACCGGTTCGACCACCCCGCAGGTCAAGGCCGGTGACTCGGTCCTGGTCTCCGCCAGGGTCGTCGAGTACTACCCGGGCGGCACCTCGTCCGGCGCGCAGTCCCTCACCGAGCTGAGCGGCCCGACCACCGTCGTGCTGTCCTCCGGCCACGCGGTGCCCTCGGTCGAACTGGTCGACGCCAAGACCCTGCCCAAGGACTACGCCCCGAGCGCGGCGGGCGCGAGCATTGAGCCGCTGACGCTCCAGCCCACCGTGTACGCGCTGGACTGGCTGGAGTCCCGCGAGGGCATGGTCGTCCAGGTCGGCGACAGCCGGGTGGTCGGTGCCTCCAACTCGTACGGCGAGACCTGGATCACCACCAAGCCCACCAAGAACCCGACCCCGCGCGGTGGTGTGATCTACACCGACTACGACGACCCGAACCCGGGCCGGCTGCTGGTCACCGCGCTGACCGCCGACCGGCCGACGGCCGATGTGGGCGACACCCTCAAGGGCGCGACCGGTCCGGTCGACTACGGCACCTACGGCGGCTACAGCATCCAGGCGACCGCCCTCGGCGCGGTCACCAAGGGCGGCATCGAGCCGGAGGTGGCGGAGAAGGGCAGCGCCGACGAGCTGTCCGTCGCCACGTACAACGTCGAGAACCTCGACCCCACGGACCCGCGGGACAAGTTCGACCGGCTGGCCCAGGGCATCGTCAAGCACCTCGCGTCGCCGGACATCGTGAGCCTGGAGGAGATCCAGGACAACAACGGCGCGAAGGACGACGGCACGGTCGCGGCCGACCAGACCCTCGCCACGTTCATCGAGGCCATCAAGGCGGCGGGCGGCCCGGCGTACGAGTGGCGCTCGGTCGACCCGCAGGACAAGACCGACGGCGGTGAGCCGGGCGGCAACATCCGTACGTCCTTCCTCTACAACCCGCTGCGGGTCACCTTCGTGGACCGTCCGGGCGGCGACGCCACCACCGGTGTGGAGGTCGTCACCTCCGGCGAGAAGGACGCGGACATCTCCCTGTCCGTCTCCCCGGGCCGGATCAACCCCACCTCGGGCGCCTGGGCGAGCAGCCGCAAGCCGCTCGTCGGCGAGTTCTGGTTCCGTGGCTCGCAGGTCTTCGTCGTGGGCAACCACTTCAACTCCAAGGGCGGTGACCACCCCGTCCACGGGCGGTTCCAGCCGCCGACACTGAGCTCGGAGACACAGCGCCTGGCCCAGGCCAAGGAGGTCAACACCTTCGTCGCCGATCTGCTCGACAAGGACAAGAACGCCAAGGTCGTCGTCCTCGGTGACATCAACGACTACCAGTTCTCCGCGCCGCTCGACGTGCTGACGAAGAAGGTCCTCAAGGACCTGATCAACACGCTGCCGAAGAACGAGCGCTACAGCTACGTGTACGACGGCAACTCCCAGACGCTGGACCACATCCTGGTCAGCAAGGGCATCAAGAACCCCGTGTACGACGTGGTCCACATCAACGCGGAGTTCGCCGACCAGGCGAGCGACCACGACCCCCAGGTCGTCCGCTTCAAGTAACCCGGCCCGCCCGGCACCCGCCGGCCCCGCCGACCCGTGGCGTGTACGGAGGCCTCTCCCCAGGCCCCGTACACGCCACACCCACGCCCGGCCGCCACACGGCCCGGTCGCACGGGCGCGCCCGGAACCGTCAGGAGGCGACCGGTGGAGCGAGTCGATCACCAAATCCGGGCAGAATGGGACCAGATGGGGTCGGTTTCTGCGAGCTGTCCGGGAGTCGGCCGGCCGCACTCGCGAGGACCAGGCGCTGGGTTCGCGAGGGGGGAGAGGAGGGTGCGGGCGTGGACCGACGGCGGTTTATCGGCGTGGCGGCACTGGCGACGGGGGTGAGGGGGCTGCCCGGTATCACGGAGACGCGGCAGGGCATCGACGCGGCGCTGTCCGGCTCCGATGCCGGTGATCTCGCCTACCTCGACGGGGCGTTCGAGCGGCACCGGGGCGGCTACCGCGGCCGTCCCCCGGCTGTCGTCCTGGCGCGGATGAGGGGCGACCTCGAACTGCTGCGGGAGGTTCTGAGCCGCCCTCATGCCTCCGCGACGCGGGCGGATCTGGCCCGAACGGCGGCCGGGATCACCGGTCTGGTGGCGATCATCCAGCACGACCGCAGTGACCAGCGTGACTCCCATGGCTGGTTCGCCACTGCCGAGCGGGCGGCGCGGGAGTCCGGTGACCGGCGGATGCTCGCCTGGGCCCTGGCACGGCATGCGATGGTCCCGCTCAACTACGGCGCTCCGAAGGCCGCGGCAGAGCTTGCTGTCCGGGCCCGTGCGGAGGCCGGACAGGCACCGTCCGCCGCCGCCGCGTTGGCCGCCGCCGTCACGGCTCGGGCTCTTGCCTCGGTCGGCGACCGGCGGAGCGCTCTGCGTTCGGTCGCGGATGCCCGCCGCATCGCCGAGCGGCTGGACGGCGGCCAGGCCGCCGACACGTGGTTCGGATATCCCCTCCAGAAGCACCACGTTCATCTCTCGCAGGCATTCACCCTCATGGGCCGTACCCGCGAGGCGTACGCCGAACAGGAAGCGGCCCTCGCCCTCACCCGCTCCCCGTCCGTGATGACACGGGCCCTGCTGGAGATGGACGCCGCGACCTGCCTGCACGCGGACGGAGATCCGGCAGCGGCGGCCGACAGGGCGGTCTCCGTCTGGGAACGTCTGCCGGACGCGTACCGCGACGGCCTGGTCCGGTCCCGGGCCGAGGCTCTGCGTCTGGTACTTCCGGGTACGGCCCGCACGCGATTGGGCGAGGCCCTCGCGAGTTGACGGCTCGGTGTGCGGGGCGCCTTCGTGCGGGCGAAGGCGCCCGTGTGCCGGTCGCGTCGCTCGGCCCGCTGCGGGACTGCGGGTCTGGGGGCCCGGGGGTCAGGGGGTTGGGGGGTGGAGGGTGGCGAAGAGGGCTCGGGTTTCGGTGCCGTCGGGGAGGCGCCAGGGGGCGGTGAGGTGGCCGTGGGGCTCGGCCGGGGCCTGGGCGGGGGGCCGGTGGTCCGCGGCGAGGACGCGGGTCAGGCGGAGGGTCGGCAGGACCGGTGGCGTGGTGTCCGGGTCGGCGCCGGGTTCGGGGGCCAGGACGAGGTGGGTGCCGTCGGGTCCGTTGACGACGGCCGTCGGCCCGGCCTCCGTCGGGAAGGCGGTGCCGGTGAAGTGCGCGGTCACGGAGGCGTCGCGGGTGTCGGTGGCGTTCTGGGCCTGCGGCTCGGCGCGGCCCTGGAACAGGGCGAGCAGTTGGGCGACGACCACCGGGTCGTGGGTCCCGTCGTACACCCATCGCCGTCCCAGGACCTCGTGCTCCGACGTGCCGATGAGGCCCTCGTCGGCCCCGTCGAGCGGTGCCCCGCGGTAGCTGAGCGGCACATGGTAGGAGACAGGCCGGTCGCCGGACCGGTCCGTGACCACCATGAACTCGATGCCCACCTCGCCCTGCGGGTCGTCGAGCCGGAAGCCGCCGGCCCTGGACAGGTCCGGCTCGCGCCCTGTGCCGACGTACCACGGCTGGGAGGGGAGCCAGGACGCGAGAAGCTCCAGCTTGCCGGGTGTCATGGTGGTGTTGTGGACGACAGCCATACCGTGTGAACGCCTTCCGTCGGTGTGCGTTTCCCCTGTTCCCGTTCCCGTTCCCGTTCCCGTTGCCGCGACGGCCCCTCAAGGCCGGGGCGGTGGCGGGAGGTCGATGAGGCGGCAGGCCGTTTCGATGTCGGCCTCGACCTGGGCGATGGAGGCCCGGCCGGAGAGCCAGGTGATCAGGGTCGCGTGCCAGGTGTGTTCGATGACGCGGACCGCGGCGAGCTGGGCCGGGGTGGGGGATGTCCCGGCCGGGGCCGGGGCCATGGCGTCGAGGATGATCGCGGTCGTACGGCGGGAGACCTCGTCCACCTCACGGCTCACGCTGCGGTCCGCGAAGGTCAGGGCGCGGATCATGGCGTCCGCGAGGTGGGGGTCGCGCTGGAGGGCGCGGAAGGCGCGCATCAGGGTCTCGGCGACCCGGGCGGCGGGGTCGGCGGTGCTGGGCGGGCGTTCGCGGAGGGTGGCGTGGAGATGGTCCAGCCGGTCCTGCATCGTGGCGACCAACAGATGGATCTTGGACGGGAAGTAGCGGTAGAGCGTGCCGAGCGCGACGCCTGCCTCCTCGGCGACCTCACGCATCTGTACGGCGTCGAAGCCGCCCCCGCAGGCCAGTTGGTGGGTGGCGGCCAGGATGCGGCGGCGGCGGGCCGCCTGACGCTGTGTCAGCGAGGCCGGTGCCGGTCCGGCTTCCACTGTCATCTGTCGCCCGTCCCACTCCATCGCGCCTCCCCGCCTCCCGGACCGCACAGCATGGCAGGGCGCGCGTGGTGGCGCGAATCACCCGATCCGGCCGGTACTAGCGACGCTACTTGCCGGTAAATTCGGAACCTGTGAGCGAACAAGTCTGAAACTTGTTCTAGATTGGCGCCAGCGGTTACGCTCCGGCGAAACGCGGCGAGCGCAGTGAGAAGGGGGCCGAGAGTGACCGCTGAGGCCATGGAGGCGGGCACCGGAGCACGGTCCCGACGGCCCCCGAGGTCCCTCGGCGTCCGGCCCGCCCCGACGGACAGCTCGGTCGTGGCGGACAGCGCGGCCTCGGTGGACGGCGCGGCCGGCGCGGCCCTCGCGGACACCGTAGCCCCGGCGAACAGTGCGCCCCCGACGAACCCGGCAGACCCGACGGACCCGACGGACCCCGCAGCGTCGGTGCGGCGGGCGGTCCCGGCGGGCCCGGCGGGCGGCGGCGCGGACGATGACCGGCCCCTGCGCATCGCACTCCTCAGCTACAAGGGCAACCCGTTCTCCGGTGGACAGGGCGTCTACGTCCGCCATCTCTCCCGTGAACTCGCCCGCCTCGGACACCGCGTCGAGGTGATCGGCGCCCAGCCCTACCCCGTACTCGACGAGGGCATACCGCTCACCGAGCTGCCCAGCCTCGATCTCTACCGGCAGCCCGACCCCTTCCGCACCCCGAAGCGCGACGAGTTCCGCGACTGGATCGACACCCTTGAGGTCGCCACCATGTGGACCGGCGGTTTTCCCGAGCCGCTGACCTTCTCGCTGCGCGCCCGGCGCCATCTCGCCGCCCGCGCCGGGCAGTTCGACATCGTCCACGACAACCAGACGCTCGGTTACGGACTCCTCGGCGACCTGGGCGCACCACTGGTCACCACCATCCACCACCCCATCACCGTCGACCGGCGGCTGGACCTCGACGCCGCCGAGGACTGGCGCAGACGGGCCTCCGTACGCCGCTGGTACGGCTTCACCCGGATGCAGGGGCGCGTCGCGCGGCGGCTGCCCTCCGTCCTCACCGTCTCCGGCTCCTCGAAGCAGGAGATCACCGACCAGCTCGGGGTACGGGCGGACCGTATCGCCGTCGTCCACATCGGCGCCGACACCGAGCTGTTCTCGCCCGACCCGGCCGTGCCCGTGATACCCGGCCGCATCGTCACGACCTCCAGCGCCGACGCCCCGCTCAAGGGCCTCGTCCATCTGGTCGAGGCCCTCGCCAAGCTCCGCACCGAGCGCCCCGACGCGCATCTCGTCGTCGTCGGCAAGCGCCCGGAGTCGGGACCGGTCGCGCAGGCCGTCGAACGCTACGGACTCGACGGCGCCGTCGAGTTCGTCAAGGGCGTCTCCGACACCGAGCTGGTGGCGCTGGTGCGCGGCGCGCAGATCGCCTGTGTGCCGTCCCTGTACGAAGGGTTCTCGCTGCCCGCCGCCGAGGCGATGGCCACCGGCACGCCCCTCGTCGCCACCACCGGCGGGGCCATCCCCGAGGTCGCGGGCGCGGACGGGGAGACCTGTCTGGCCGTACCGCCGGGCGACGCGGGCGCGTTGGCCGCCGCGCTGGGACGGCTGCTCGGCGACGCGGAGTTGCGTGCCCGGCTGGGCGCGGCGGGGCGGGAGCGGGTGCTGTCCCGGTTCACCTGGGCCCAGGCCGCCCGGGGCACCGCCGAGCTGTACCGCGCCGAGATCGCCCGGCAGGCCAGCGCCGGACCGGACCGGCGGCCCCGGTCCCGGCCCCGCCCCCGGCGCCGGGGCGCCCGCGCCGCGGCCCCGACGCCGTAGGCCCGAATGCCGTGAGCCCGATGCCGTAACCGAATGCCGTAAGCCCGAATGCCGTGAGCCCGAATGCCGTAAGCCGACGCCGTAGCCCTGTGCCGTGCCCACGACGCCGTGACCCCCGCCGTACCCGTACGCCGTACGCCGTACCCCGACCGCGAAAGCAGGACGACCCAGTGCTGACCGTGGACTTCACCCGCTTCCCGCTCGCCGCGGGCGACCGTGTGCTCGATCTGGGGTGCGGCGCGGGCCGGCACGCCTTCGAGTGTTACCGGCGGGGCGCCCAGGTCGTGGCGCTCGACCGGAACGGCGAGGAGATCCGCGAGGTGGCCAGGTGGTTCGCCGCCATGAAGGAGGCAGGGGAGGCCCCGCGGGGCGCCACCGCCACCGCGATGGAGGGCGACGCGCACCATCTCCCCTTCCCCGACGGGTCGTTCGACGTCGTCATCGTCTCCGAGGTGATGGAGCACATCCCGGACGACAAGGGAGTGCTCGCCGAGGTGGTCCGGGTGCTGCGGCCCGGCGGGCGCATCGCGGTCACCGTGCCGAGATACGGCCCGGAGAAGGTGTGCTGGGCGCTGTCCGACGCGTACCACGAGGTCGAGGGCGGCCATATCCGCATCTACAAGGCGGACGAACTGCTCGGCAGGATCCGGGAGGCCGGGCTCAAGCCGTACGGCACCCACCACGCGCACGCGCTGCACGCGCCGTACTGGTGGCTCAAGTGCGCGTTCGGGGTGGACAACGACAAGGCGCTGCCCGTCCGCGCGTACCACAAGCTGCTGGTCTGGGACATCATGAAGAAGCCCGCCGCCACCCGCGTCACCGAGCGGCTGCTCAACCCGGTGGTCGGCAAGAGCTTCGTGGTCTACGCGACCAAGCCGCGTCTTCCCGCGGCGGCCCCGCCCCTTCCGGCGGCGGACACCCGCCTTCCCGTGGGGGACGAACCTCTTCCGGTGGCGGACGCCCGTCTTCCCGTGGGGGACGAACCTCTTCCGGTGGCGGACACCCGTCTTCCCCTGGCGGACGCCCAGTGACCTTGCCCAGCCGTGGGCCCGACGCCACGGAACATCTCGTCCTGCCCGGTGTGCTCACCGCGGCCCAGGCCGCCGAGACCGTCGCCGGCATTCTCGCCGTACAGCACCGGGACGGGGCGATCCCGTGGTTCCGCGGCCACCATCTCGACCCCTGGGACCATGTCGAGGCGGCCATGGCGCTGGACGCGGCGGGTGAACACGGCGCGGCGACACGGGCGTACGAGTGGCTCGCCCGGCACCAGAACGAGGACGGCTCCTGGTACGCGGCCTACCGGGACCCCGCGGGGACCGACGGCGCGGGTCCCGGTCACACCGTCGCCGTGCCCGGCGACCTGGGCCGCGAGACCAACTTCGTCGCGTACGCCGCCGTCGGCATCTGGCACCACTATCTGGCCACCGGCGACGACGCGTTCCTCGACCGGATGTGGCCCGTGGTGCACGCGGCGGTCGAGTTCGTCCTCGCGCTCCAGCAGCCCGGCGGGCAGATCGGCTGGAAGCGGGAGGCGGACGGCACGCCCGTCGACGACGCGTTGCTGACCGGGAGTTCGTCCGTGCACCAGGCGCTGCGCTGCGCGCTCGCGATCGCGGAGGAACGTGAGGAGCCGCAGCCCGACTGGGAGTTGGCGGCGGGAGCGCTCGGACACGCGATCCGCAGCCATCCCGAGCGGTTTCTCGACAAGAGCCGCTACTCCATGGACTGGTACTACCCCGTGCTCGGCGGCGCGGTGACGGGGGCGCAGGCCACGGCGCGGATCGAGGCCGGCTGGGACCGCTTCGTCGTGCCGGGGCTCGGGGTGCGCTGTGTCGCGCCCAATCCCTGGGTGACCGGCGGCGAGAGCTGTGAACTCGCGCTGGCGCTGTGGGTGATGGGCGAGTCCGACCGGGCGCTGGAGGTACTCCAGTCCATCCAGCATCTGCGCGCCGAGGGCGGGATGTACTGGACGGGCTATGTCTTCGAGGGCGACCGCACCGTCTGGCCGGAGGAACTGACCACCTGGACGGCGGGTTCACTGCTGCTGGCGGTGGCCGCGCTCGGGGGGGACGAGGCGACCACCGCCGTGTTCGGCGGCGAGAGGCTGCCGCGCGGGCTGGAGCCCGGCTGCCCCGACTGCCGCTGAGACGGGTCACCGGCCACCGGGGAAGGGGGCCGGGCGGCCGCCACCGGAGTGGTGGGCCGGGCGGCCACCGAGGAGGCGGGCCGGAGCCCGTCGGTCACAGGCGCCGCACCCGGCCGGCGATCCCGTGGCCTATCAGCAGATAGACGACGGCGGCGAGACCGTAACCGCAGACGACACGCGCCCATGCCTCGTCGAAGGTGAACAGGTCGTAGGACCAGCCGGCCAGCCAGCGTGCCGCGTCCTGGACGAACTCGACCAGGTCGTTGGCGCGGTTGGCGTCCAGCAGGTACATCAGGATCCACAGGCCCAGGATGAAGGCCATGATGTCCGCGACGAGCATGATGACCGTCGCCGCGGAGCCACTTCCACTGCGATGACGTGAGGACATGTCCACCGTGTTGCCGGTCGTGCGCGAGTGAAACCCGGACGGCCCCCTCCGGGTGGCGGGGGTACGGCGGCGGCGTGACGCTTCAGGCAGTCCGCCAGGGAGGTCCGCCGTGTCCCTCAAGGCCCACTCCACCACCAGCGGTCCGATACGCCGCGCCGTCCTGGCGCTGCTGGTGAGCTGCGCGCTGGTACTGCCCATGGCCGCGTGCGGCGGTGACGACCACGACGGTGCGGGAGGGCGGGCCGCATCGGCGGCGGAGGCGTCGCGTTCCGCGTCTGTCGCCGCGTCCGCTTCGGCACGGGCGCAGGCGCAGGAACAGGCACAGGCACAGGATCGGACGCGAGCTCAGGAGGCTCAGGAGGCTCAGGAGGCTCAGGCGCGGACGTTCGCCAGGAGCCGATTCGCCGCCCACGCCGGTCTCGCGGCGGGCGCCGCCTACCGGTGGATCGTCGAGCCGTACCGCGCCGGCCTGTTCGAGGAGGGCGCGACCAACCGGACGTACGCCCTGATCAAGGCCGGTCTCGCGGGCACCTTCGCGTACAACCGGCTCACGGCGGCGTCCGAGAGCGCCCAGGGGGATCCGCTGCTCGCCAAGGCGGTGGCACCGCTCGCCGCCGGGATAGCGTCCCTCAGGGGGCTCGGCGCCAAGTTCGGCAAGGGCGAGGCGGGGAGCGCGGAGGTCGGCATGGTCGAGACGGTCATCAACGACGTGAAGGGCGCGGGCAGCAGCGCGGGCGCCGTCGTGAAGGACAAGGTCCCCCCGGTGTCGCAGCTCGGCCGAGGCTGAGCCGCGGCCGAGCCGGGGCTGAGCGGGGGCCGAGCCGGGGCCGAGCGCGGCCGTCGGCCGCTATAACCGCTGGCCGCGGGGCGCCCGGGTACCTAGGGTGCGGCCTATGACGCTTCTGGGACACGACCGCTACTGCGACGAGATCGTGGAGCAGACCGACCGGCTGAGGGCCACCCTCGCCGGCGCCGATCTCTCCGTGACCGTACCGAGCTGCCCCGACTGGACCCTGGGGCAGCTCGCCCGGCATGTGGGCCAGGCGCACCGCTGGGCCGGGACGATGGTACGGACACGGGCGGAGGAAGAGGTCCCCGACGACCAGGTGCCGGACTTCGAGGGTCCCGGGGACTCCGATCCGGCCGCGTTGGACGCCTGGCTGGCGCGGGGGGCGGAGGAGACCGCCGCCACCTTCCGGGCGGTCGCTCCGGAGACCGCCGTGTGGAGCTGGGGCTGGGAGCGGAACGCCGGTTTCTGGGCACGCCGGATGACCCACGAGACGGTGATCCACCGGGCCGACGCGGCACTCGCCGCGGGGGTGGCGTACGACGTCGATCCCGTGGTCGCGGCCGACGCGATCGACGAGTGGCTCCAGTGCGTCGCCTTCGCCCAGGCGGCCGGTGACCCGGAGGCGGCCGAGCTGCGCGGCGCGGGACGCAGTATCCATCTGCACGCGACGGACACCGCCACCACGGCGGGCGCGGCGGGCGCCGAGTGGCTGATCGAGTTCGGTGAGGACGGCTTCACCTGGCGGCGCGGGCACGAGAAGGCGACGGTCGCGCTCCGTGGCCCGCTGACGGAGGTGCTGCGGGTCTTCTACCGGCGGCTGCCCGCCGACAGCGAACTGGTCGAGGTGCTGGGCGACGCGAAGCTGCTCGACTTCTGGCTGGAACGGGCGTCCTTCGGCTGACGGGCACGGTCCCCGCGTCCTGCACGTGCCTGGCTCGCTCGTACGGCGGCCTCCCGACGGCCGCTCCCCACCGCTCCCCGTCGCGTCCCGTCGCACCATCGCGCGGCCATGGCAACGGCCCCCCGCCGGAGGCGAGAGGCCGTTGTCGTGGATGCCAGATGCCGGATGCCGGATGCCGGATTCCCAGCGACGGGCGACGGGCGACGACGCGCCCGCGCGCGGTGCGACCGCGTGGTCAGCCGGCTGTCGGTGTGTGTCAGCCGCGCTGGATGCCCGAGGTGTCCTGGAGGACGCCTCGACGGCCGTCCTGCGTCTGGGCCACCAGACCGGAGCCGCGCTGCTCGACCGCGAGATACCAGGTACCCGGCGCCAGTTCGGCGATGGGCGACTGCGAGCCGTCCTCACCGAACAGCGGACGGGCCACCGGCACCGCGAACCAGAACGGGGCGAAGTCCCCGGCCGGAGCGGCGCCGCCCGGCGCCGGCTGACCGGTCTGGCCCGACTGCGGCTGACCGCCGCCGAACGCGCCGGACTGTCCCGGCTGCCCGCCCTGGGCCCCGTACGGCTGGGACTGGCCCTGCGTACCGTACGGCTGCTGGCCGCCCGGGTAGCCGTAGCCCTGTCCGGCGGCGTTGCCCGGCTGCCCGCCGTACGGCTGCGGGGTCCGCGGCCTGGGCGCGCCCAGGAGGGGCGCCTTCAGCGGCGGTACGAGCGGAGTGGCGATGGCCGCGGCGGCCAGGATCAGCGCCGCGATGAAGCCGAGGATCAGACCGCTGCCCGCGTCGATACCGTCCAGACCGATCAGCGACCAGAGCGCCGTCCACGCCGCGAAGACCGCCAGCGCGACACCGAACTGCCCCAGGTCGAGCCCCACGATCCTGCGCGGCTGCGGCAGCGCGCGGGCGGTGACGATCAGTGCCGCGGCGATGACCCCGGCCAGGTGGATGCTCATCACGGTGCCCAGTGAGTCCCAGGCGTTGGGGGCGTTGGCCGACCCGAACGCGCTGGACTCGTACAGATTGAGGAACGAGGCGATGAACAGCAACACCGCTGCTCCGATCACCACGCCGTCGCCTCGAGTGAGGGAGCGGATGTTCACGTGAAAAGTCCTTCGTTGTCGTCTCGTCGGGGCGGTCGACGCGACCGCCGCTGTCCGGCGGTGCGCGGTGCGAAGCTCGGGGGCGGCTCCCTATCGTACGGATGAATGTATCGTCTGCCCGATCGGGTCGTCTGCCCGGTATCGGACGCGGTATCAGCCCTGTTACCCGGCGCGCGTTCCGGTCGGCCGGTGATTGGCCGGTGATTGGCCGGTGATCGCCGGTGATCGGTTGCCGACCGGGGTGGCGGTCGAATGGTGATCGGGCATTCAGGGTCACTTCACAAGGAATCCCCTGATTCCATCCGCCATCCCCTTGGCTGCTTTCTGGCGCCACTTCGGGTCGGTGAGCAGGGCCGCGTCGTGCGCATCGCGCATATTGCCGCATTCGACGAAGACTTTGGGGACCTTCGACAGATTCAGTCCGCCGAGGTCCTTGCGTACGTCCAACCCCGTACCGCCACCGAGGTAGTTGGCGGGGGCGGTGCCGGTCTCCCGCAGGAAATTGCCGACGACGCGTTCGCCGAGTTCGCGTGACGGGGCGACGATGGCGCGGGTGTCCGCCTGTCCGCCCTTCACCGAAGCGGGAAGAATGACATGGAATCCACGGTTTCCGGGCGCGGAACCGTCGGCGTGCACGGAGATCACGGCATCGGCCTTCGCCTTGTTGCCGATACGGGCGCGTTCATCGACGCACGGGCCGAACGGGCGGTTGTTGTCATGGGTGAGGACGACCGTCGCGCCGAGTTTCCGGAGCAGGGCGCGCAGCCGGTGGGAGACGTCCAGGGTGAATGCGGCCTCGGCATAACCGTCGTCGGTGGAGGTGCCGGTGGTGTCGCATTCCTTGCTCGTCGTTCCGATATTCACCTGGGCGTTGATCTCGGTGGCGTGCTCGCGATTGCGGGGATTGTGCCCGGGGTCGATCACGACGACCTTTCCCGCGAGCGGTCCGTGCGCCGCGGGACCGTCCGGTTCCGCGCTCCCCGGGACGTCGTCGTGCACGCCGCCCGCCGCGCCGGACGGCTTCGGAGAGCTGGAGCGCGCACCGGCCGGCGGGGACGGGGCGGTGGACGCGCCGGAGGAGGACGCGCCGGACGAGGCGCCCGAGGAGGTACCCGAGGACGCGCCCGAGGAGGCACCGGCCACCGTGTCGGCGGGTGGCTCCCCGCCGTCCGGTCCGCTCATGACCTGCCAGACCAGCCACCCCGCCAGCGCGCCCGGCACCAGCGCGGCGACCGCGACGGTGAGTGTTCTCCGGCCGGAACGGCGGTGGGGCCGCCGGTCCCCGTGGATCTCGTCGGGCTGGTGGCTCTCGTGGTACGACACGTCGCGATGCTAGTGCGAACGGTCAGAGTCCCGGTGCCGTACGTCGGAGGACGCGCAGGGAGCCGGTCCCCGGCAGCTCGGTGAAGGCGCCTGACGCCAGCGCCCGCAGATAGACGTGGTACGGCGGCCGGCCCCCGTCCGCCGGGTCGGGGAAGACATCGTGGATCACGAGCAGCCCGCCCTCGGCGAGATGCGGTGCCCAGCCCTCGTAGTCCCCGTTCGCGTGCTCCTCGGTGTGGCCGCCGTCGATGAAGACGAGTCCGAGCGGGCCGCCCCAGACCTTCGCGACCTGCGGCGAACGGCCGACGACGGCGATCACCCGGTCTTCGAGACCGGCCCGGTGGAGGGTGCGGCGGAAGGTGGGGAGTGTGTCCATCAGCCCGAGGTCGGGATCGACCACGGCCGGGTCGTGGTACTCCCAGCCGGGCTGCTGCTCCTCGCTGCCGCGGTGGTGGTCGACGGTGACGACGACCGTCCCGGCCTCCCTCGCGGCGGCGGCCAGCAGCAGGGTGGAGCGTCCGCAGTACGTACCGATCTCCAGGAGCGGCAGCCCGAGCGCCCCGGCGTCGGCCGCCGCCGCGTGGAGGGCGAGCCCCTCGTCCAGGGGCATGAACCCCTTGGCGGCTTCGAAGGCGGCGAGGACGTCGGCTGCGGGTTCGGTCCCGGCGGACATGGGCGGCTCTCCTGGGGCTGATGCACTCATGTGCTGACGTTTGCGGGTGCGGGTGCGGGTGCGGGTGCGGGTGCGGGTGCGGGTGCGGCGCGGGCACAGGGCACGTGTACGGGCGTGGGCGCCCATGCTGCCGCACACCCCCGGCCGTGCGGGAGCCGGGGGTGTGCGGGGAGCGGGCGGCGGCGGGGCGGACCGTGACCAGGTGACCAGGTGACCAGGTGACCAGGTGACCAGGCGAACGGGTGACCAGGTGCCCGGCTGACCGGTTACTCCGGCGACCAGGCGCCCGGGTGCCCGGTGCTCAGGAGGTGCCCCGTGTTCAGGAGGGAACAGCGGTGGCGCGCTCCGGCGCGTTCTGCGTGAGGACCAGATCGACCTCCACCGGCAGTCCGTCGCCTGCGTACACCGCGGGGCGCGCGTGCGGTGTGTATCCCGTCGCCGTCCCCGCCAGTACGTAGTGCCCGCCCGCCGGCGGCAGCAGCGTGTACCGGCCGCCCTCGTCGGCGGTGGTGAGGCCCGCCTGCCGGCCGCCGCTGTCGATGAGTGTGACATTCGCCCGTGACACCGGCGTACCGTCCGGGTCCAGCACACGGCCCCGGAAACCGCCGGAACCGGCGATCAGTGTGTGCGGGCGGCTCCGCTCGTCGTCACCCGTCACCGCCGTGTCACCCGCTGCCGTCTCAGCCGTCACGGCCGCGACGGCGGCCACGGCCGCCAGGGATTCCGGCGACGCCGTCGGCTTCGGCCCTCTCGCCGACCCCGACCGCCGCTGCGACGGCAGGAACGCCGCCAGCACCAGACCGGCGATTACCGCGCCCGTGGCGATGAGGAACGAGATGCGGAAGCCGTGCAGCGTGGGCACCGCCACCCCGCCGGAGACGACGGAGGTGTGGGCCAGCACCATGCCGATCACCGCGCTCGACACCGACGTACCGATGGAGCGCATCAGCGTGTTCAGACCGTTGGCCGCACCGGTCTCGGAGGGATCCACGGCGCCGATGATCAGTGCGGGGAGCGAGGAGTACGCGAGTCCGATGCCCGCGCCCACGACCACCGAGATGACGATGGTCTGCCATGCCGCGCTCATCAGGCCGAGGCCCGCTCCGTATCCGATACCGATGATCAGCATGCCGAGCATCAGCGAGACCTTGGGTCCGCGCCGTGCGGAGATCCGGGCGTAGATCGGGGCCGTGAACATCATCGTCAGCCCGAGCGGCGCCACGCACAGCCCGGCCACCACCATCGACTGGCCGAGGCCGTATCCGGTGGATGTAGGCAACTGGAGAAGCTGGGGCAGGACGAGCGAGATCGCGTAGAAGGCGACACCGATCATGATCGAGGCGAGATTGGTGAGCAGCACCTCACGGCGCGCGGTGGTACGGAGGTCGACCAGCGGCGCGGAACTCCTCAGCTCCATGACGCCCCACAGCAGGAGGATGGCGACCGCGAGGCCGAACAGCCCGAGCGTGGTGGCCGAGCCCCAGCCCCAGTCGCCGCCCTTGGTGATCGGCAGCAGCAGGGCGACGAGTCCGGCGGAGAGCCCGATCGCGCCGAGCCAGTCGAACCGGCCGACGGCCCGCACCGACGACTCGGGCACATAGCGGATGGTCAGCAGGATCGACAGGGTGCCGAGCCCGGCGGCGCAGAAGAACAGCGCGTGCCAGTCGGCGTTCTGGGCGACCAGCGCCGCCCCGGGCAGGGCGAGTCCGCCGCCCACCCCGATCGAGGAACTCATCAGCGCCATCGCGGAGCCGAGGCGCTCGCGCGGCAGCTCGTCACGCATGATGCCGATGCCGAGGGGTATCGCGCCCATGGCGAAGCCCTGGAGCGCCCTGCCGACGATCATGATGACCAGGTCATCGGTGAATCCGCAGATCAGTGAGCCGATCACCATGACGGCGAGGCTCGCGAGCAGCATCCGGCGCTTGCCGAAGAGATCCCCGAGCCGTCCCATGATCGGGGTGGAGATGGCGCCGGCCAGCAGGGTCGCCGTCATGACCCAGGTGGCGTCGGAGGGTGAGGTGTGGAGAAGGGCGGGCAGATCCTTGATGACGGGTACGAGCAGGGTCTGCATCACCGCCACCGTGATGCCCGCGAAGGCGAGGACGGGGACGATGGCCCCGCCCGCGCGGGTCCGCGCGTCCGTTCGCCGCTCTGTTCCTGGTTCCGTCGACGGACCCTTGCGCGGATCCGGGAAAGCCTCCGGGTGCTGATCGGTTGTCGGCTGTGGCATACGTGCGTCCTCCGGGCGGGAAGAGAGAAAGTCAGGGCAGAGGCAGAGGCAGAGGCAGAGGCAGAGACAGAGACAGAGACAGAGACAGCGGCAGAGACAGGGGCAGGGGCGTGGCGTGGCGGCGGCGGACGGCGGGGTCCGCCAAGTGCATGCAGTGTGAAACCTTCCCGGCCGCCGCGATATTCCGGCGAACGCGGGACGAACGCGGTCCGACGCCGGAGCGCATTTCTCTGACGGCCCGTCAGGCCCGGTTTGGTGGGTTGATTTAGTGGCTTTTGTACCTTTGGTCCACTTGGTGGTATTGGCCGTGCCAGTGTGTTCTTGTCCGTCAGGTGCCGTCCCCGTGCGCCGGGAACGCGTGGCGAGTGCCGGGCGTAACGTGTGCTGACCGCCGGATGTACGGGCCGTTCCTGGGCTGCGACCATGACGCGTATGGCCCGAGCCGCAGCGGAATCCGACACCGCCCCCATATCCCCGCCCGCCGGCCCTGCCCCTGCCCGCGCCCGGACCTGGGAGGTGATCCTCGCCGCCTGTGCCGGGCAGTTCCTCGTCGTCCTCGATGTGTCCGTGGTGAATGTCGCGCTGCCCTCGATGCGCGCGGACCTCGGACTCTCCGCGAGCGGGCTGCAATGGGTGCTCAATTCCTATTCGATATCCTTTGCCGGTTTTATGCTGCTCGGCGGGCGGGCGGCGGATCTCTTCGGCCGCAAGCTGATGTTCCTGACCGGACTCGGGGTGTTCACCCTCGCGTCCGTCGTGGGCGGACTCGCGCAGGTGGGCTGGCAGTTGCTCGCGGCCCGCGCCGTACAGGGCCTCGGCGCGGCCGTGCTGGCGCCCGCGACGCTCACCATCCTGACCTCGGCCGTACCGCCCGGAGCCGCCAGGACGCGGGCCATAGGCACCTGGACGGCGGTCGGCGCGGGCGGCGGGGCGGCCGGCGGGCTCGTCGGCGGAGCGCTCACGGATCTGCTCTCCTGGCGGTGGGTGCTGCTGATCAATGTGCCGGTCGGGGTGCTGGTACTGGCCGGGGCCGCGGTGTGGCTGACCGAGTCCCGTACACGTACGGGACGGCGTCTGGACCTGCCCGGCGCGGTGCTGGTCACGGCGGGTCTGGCGGCGGTGGCGTACGGCATCGTGCAGACCGAGGCGCGGGGCTGGGGCGCGGCGGCCACCCTGCTCCCGCTGACCGGGGGAGTGCTGCTGCTGGCACTGTTCGTGGTGGTGGAGGCGCGGACGAAGGTGCCGCTGATGCGGCTGGGGCTGTTCCGGGTACGGGCCGTGTCGGCGGCCAACGCGGCCATGTTCGTCTGCGGTTCCGCGTCCTTCGCCGTCTGGTTCTTTATGACGGTGTACGCCCAGAACGTCCTGGGGTACGAGCCGCTGGAGGCCGGTCTCGCGCTCGTCCCCAGCTCGCTGAGCATCGTGTTCGGGTCGAAGCTGGCGCCCCGGCTGATGCCCTTGGCCGGTGCCAGGAACGTGGCGGTCGCGGGGGCGCTGGTGGCGGCGGCCGGGTTCGGCTGGCAGTCCGCGCTGACCCCCGACGGACCGTATCTCTCGTCGGTCCTCGGCCCCGGCCTGCTGATCATGACCGGTCTGGGAGTGACGGGCACCACGCTGGCCGCGCTGGCGACGGCGGGCGCGGAACCCGGCGACGCGGGGCTGGTCTCGGGCCTGATCAACACCTCCCGGACGATGGGCGGGGCGCTGGGCCTGGCGGTCCTGTCCACGGTGGCCGCGTCCCGTACGGCGGGCGGCACGAGCGCGCGGGCGCTGACGGAGGGATACGCGCTGGCGTTCAGGACGGGCGGCGTGGTGGTACTGGCGGGGGCGCTGCTGATGGTGCTGTGGCTGCCGCGCCACTCCTCGGACGGATGACTCGGGGCGATGACCCGCGGCGATGCTCGGGGCCGGCCCTCACGGACTCGCCCAGTACGCGTGCCCGGCCAGGGGAACGCGCACGGGAACGGCAAGAGGCCGCCGCGTCTGAGCCGCGACGGCCTCTTCGTGGTGCGTGCGTGCGTTCTCGTGCGTGCACCGGCCCCGGAATTCAGGCCGCGTTGCTGTGTTCCCCCTCCGCGGGGCGGCGGTGGCGGCCGTGGGCAGGAGACATCGAGTCCTCCGTCGACGCCGCGCCGCCCCGGTGCTTTCCGAGGTGGTCGATGTCACCCCGGTCCGCGGCCGTCCCCTGCGGGCGCTGCTGGTTTATCTCGATTCGGGCTTCAGACATGTGGGAAGTCACCCCGTCGTGATCGCTTCTTGTTGTGGCGCGGGGGCCCCGGCTTTTCCCCGTACCGCCCCGACAAGATGACGGTCACCGTCCACATCACAGTCCCCGACAATGCCCGGTCGGTACGGCTGCGCAGCCCCGGCAGGAAGTCTATCCAGGTACCCCTCGCCCGGTGAGAGGCGCCTGCTGCAAGGGAACCGGCCTGCACAACAGAGGAGTCGGCGGGGGCGTGAACGGTTCCCCGCCCGGGGATTCCGCTTGTGTGAATTCTGTGGCTGATGTGGCTGATGTGGCTGATGCGGCTGCCGTGGCTGTGACCGCTGTGAGTCCTGCCCCCATGGGTGCCGGGGATCCCGGCGGTGTGGCCGCTCCCGCCGGTGGCGTGCGCCTCAGTCGTGGGGCGGACGCCGTCGGGGCGGCGGACTCCCACCGGACGGCGGCCCCGGCCGGTTCCGCCGGGGCCGCGAGCCGGGCCACCCCGCACGGCACCTCTCGTGTCGCGTACGGCAGCCGCAGCACACCCTCCCGGGTCCAGAGTCCGGCACCCGCCAACCACCCCTGGGGCGGTGCGAGCCGGTGGAGCTGACGGCCCGTCGGACGCCAGATCCCCAGCCCGCTGCCCGCCGCGCCCTCGATCCGCAGCGCCACCGCGCAGCTCTCCGGCATCAGCACCTGTCCGGGCTGTACGGCGAACGGCGTCACCATGCTGTCCGCGAGCCGCAGACACTCGGGGAAGCGCACCGGACGCAGGCTGCCCACCACGCCCCAGCCCAGCCGGTCGTGGCCCGGCGCGTCGGAGCGGATCAGCAGCAGTCCGCTGTCGGGATCTGCCAGCAGCAGCCGGTCGTTGCTCTCCTCGGTGATCTGGAGCAGGGGCGTCACCTCGCCACCGCGCCCCAGATCGACGGCGACGGCCTTCACCACGCCGTCCCGCTCCCGGTCCAGGGCCAGTATCCGCCCCGTACGGTCGAGCCAGACGCCGCCCGAGCAGCGGCCCGCGACCTCGGCCACCCGCTCGGGTCCGAACGCGCCGCCCGCCACCAGCCAGACCGTGGTGGAGTGCTCGCCGACCGCCAGGGCCAGTACGCTCCGGCCGTCCGGCGAGGGCGGCAGCAGGGCCAGCCGGTCGCATCCGACCGCGCCCAGCGGCAGTTGACCCGTACCCGGCCCGGTCGGATAGAGCAGCGAGAAGTCGTGCCGGTCCGCCACCCGGCGGCGGATGAGCACCCGTCCGTCGGTCAGGGGCAGGACATCGGAGTCGGGTTCCTCGGGCTGGTCGAGGGGGAGGGGCACGGCGTAGGGCTCGGGGCCGTCGAGCGTCCACCGCTCCGGGAACCAGGCGTCCCCGTGGCCGTAACCGCCTCCGCCTCCGTCCCCGCCTCCGCCTCCGACCCCGTCCCCGTTCCCCTGCTGGGTCCCGCTCCCGCTCCCGCTCCCGGTTCCGTTCTCCTGCTGGGTGCCGCTTCCGCTCCCGCCTCCGCCCCCGTTCCCCTGTCGGGTCCCGCTTCCGCCCCCGGTCCCGTGCTCCCTCCTGCCTCCGTTCCCGTCCCCGCCTCCGCGCTCACTCCTGCCCCCGCTTGCGCCCCTGCTCCCGCTGCCGAGCGTCAGTCGCGCCGCGTAGGTTCCGTCCGCCGTGATCGCGAACCCCGTACGCCGCAGCGCTCCGTCCTCCGCAGCCGTCTCGATGGCACAGGCTGTCATCGGTTCGTCACCTCCGGCGACGAAGCTAGTTTTCGCACTTCCTGCCGAACAACACGACGTCGACCACTTCACACATATGGGTGTCCATGGGGGGATTTTCCGGAGAGTGCGGGGGTGGGTGTGCTGACCGGGAGGCGGGTGCTTAAGGTTAGGCAGACCTAAGTAGGCGCCCGATCGGCGCCTCGACCAGCACTTCCAGGAGCATCCAGATGTCCATACGACGCCGTGGCTCAGCCGCCGTGGTCGCTCTCGCCGCCGCGCTCACCCTCGCGGCCTGCGGCGGCGGCGACTCCTCCGACAGCGGTTCCGCCGCCGCCGACGACGGAGGGAAGAAGGCGGCCGTCGCCACGGGCGGCAAGGACTTCGCCGCCGCGGCCGAGAAGACGGCCACGTACGGGACCGACGCCGAGCCGGGGCAGTTCCCGCGCACGATCACCCACGCGATGGGGAAGACGGAGCTGAAGGCCCGCCCCGAGCGGGTGGTGGTCCTGGACGTCGGTGAGTTCGACAACGTGGTGTCGCTGGGAGTCGAGCCGGTCGGCTACGCCCCCACCGAGGGCGACGAGGCCATTCCGAGCTATCTGAAGCAGGGCGCGGGCAGTCCGGAGAACGTCGGCACGATCAACAACCTCAACCTTGAGGCGATCGCCGGGCTCAAGCCGGACCTCATCCTCGGCAGCCAGTTGCGCGCGGCCGACAAGTACAAGGAGCTGTCACAGATCGCTCCGACGGTCTTCTCCATCCGGCCCGGCTTCACCTGGAAGGAGAACTACCTCCTCAACGCCCAGGCGCTGGACCGCACCGCCGAGGCGAAGAAGGCGCTCGCGGCGTACGAGGAGAAGGCGGCGGCCCTCGGCACCGACCTCGGTCAGGACAAGCCGACCATCTCGATGGTGCGCTACATGCCGGACAAGCTGCGGCTGTACGCGAAGGCGTCCTTCATCGGCACGATCCTCGACGACATCGGCCTGCCGCGCCCCGAGAACCAGCAGATCAACGATCTCGCCGTGGAGATCAGCCCGGAGAAGATCGACGACGCCGACGCGGACTGGATCTTCACCGGGGTGTACGGCGACCCGAAGAAGACCCAGCGGGACACCGCGCGCTCCAACCCCCTCTGGAAGAACCTGAAGGCGGTCAAGGCCGGCCAGGCCAAGGACGTCAAGGACGAGACCTGGTACCTGGGACTGGGTGTGACGGCGGCGAACCTGGTCCTCGACGATCTCCGTGGCTACCTCGTCAAGTAGCCCGAGCCCGAGCGGGCGTGAGCAGCCCCGGCGTGAGCGACCCTGGCGTGGGCGGCCCGGCGTGAGCGGCTCGGCGTGAGCGGCCGGTGCGGGCCGGCCCGGTGCGGGCAGCCCGCGTGAGCAGCCCGGCGTGGGCGGCCCGGTGTCCGCGAGGGCACCGGGCGGCGGGGACGCAGCAGGGCCCATGGGACGCCGCTGGGCCCACGGGAACTCCGGTACGGGACCCGCGCGGACGCCGCTGGGCCCGCGCCGACTCCGGTACGGGACCCGCAGGGAGACCGCTGGGCCCCGCGGCTCCGGCACCGGACCTGCGGGGACGTCGGTACGGTGCCCCCGGCGGCACCGGGAGCGGGGATGCGGCAGGGCCCCGTGGGGCCGGCTCCATGAGCTGTCCCTGCCATGGCCGGCGGGGCACCCGGGACAGGTAGCCTTTCCTCCGTGCCCTCTGTGCCCCGTCTCTCCGAAGTGATCGCCGCGCTCGACGCCCTCTGGCCCCCCGAGCGGGCCGAACAGTGGGACGCCGTCGGTACGGTCTGCGGCGATCCCGACGCGACCGTGACCCGGGTCCTCTTCGCGGTCGACCCCGTCCACGAGATCGCCGAAGAGGCGCTGGAGCTCGGCGCCGAACTGATCGTCACCCACCATCCGCTCTATCTGCGCGGTACGACGACGGTCGCGGCCTCCACCTTCAAGGGCCGGGTGGTGCACACCCTCATCAAGCACGACATCGCGCTGCACGTGGCCCACACGAACGCCGACACCGCCGACCCCGGTGTCTCCGACGCCCTCGCGGGCGCGCTGGACCTGCGGATCCTCGGGCCCCTCGTACCGGACCCCACCGATCCGGCGGGACGGCGCGGGCTCGGCCGGATCTGCGAACTCGACCGCCCCGCCACCCTCCGCGACTTCGCGGCGCGCGTGGCGCACCGGCTGCCCGCCACCGCGCAGGGCGTACGGCTGGCGGGCGACCCGGACGCCCCCGTCCGTACCGTCGCCGTCAGCGGCGGTTCGGGCGACGGTCTCTTCGACCGGGTCAGGGCGGCGGGCGTGGACGCGTTCCTCACCGCGGACCTGCGCCACCACCCCGCCTCCGAGGCCACACAGCAGTCCCCGCTGGGACTGGTCGACGCCGCGCACTGGGCCACCGAGTGGCCCTGGTGCGAGCAGGCCGCCGCCCAGCTCGACGAGATCTCCGACCGCCACGGCTGGGACCTGCGGGTCCATGTCTCGAAGACGGTCACCGACCCCTGGTCCGCCCACCACCATTCTTCAGGAGCCCCCAACTGAACGCCGCGCCCGCCGACCAGATCCGACTTCTCGACGTCCAGGCCCTGGACGTACGACTGTCGCAGCTCGCCCACAAGCGCAGCTCGCTGCCCGAGCACGCCGAGATCGAGTCGCTCACCAAGGACCTCGCCCAGCTTCGCGACCTGCTGGTCGCCGCCACGACCGAGGAGAGCGACACCGCCCGCGAGCAGACCAAGGCGGAGCAGGACGTCGACCAGGTGCGCCAGCGCGCCGTCCGCGACCAGCAGCGGCTGGACTCCGGCACGGTCACCTCGCCCAAGGACCTGGAGAACCTCCAGCGCGAGATCGTCTCGCTCGCCAAGCGCCAGGGCGATCTGGAGGACGTCGTCCTCGAAGTGATGGAGCGCCGCGAGTCCGCGCAGGAGCGGGTCGCCGAGCTGACGGAACGTGTCTCCTCCGTCCAGGCGAAGGCCGACGACGCCGCCGCGCGCCGCGATGCCGCGCTGGAGGAGTTCGACGGCCAGGTCGCGTCCGTGACCAAGGAGCGCGAGGTCATCGCCGCGTCGGTGCCGGCCGATCTGCTCAAGCTGTACGAGAAGCTCCGCGTCCAGCAGGGCGGGGTGGGCGCGGCCCGGCTCTTCCGGCGGCGCTGCGAGGGCTGCCAGCTCGAACTGAACATCACCGAGGTCAACGACGTCAGGGCGGCGGCGCCGGACGCCGTGCTGCGCTGCGAGAACTGCCGCCGGATCCTGGTCCGTACGTCCGAATCGGGTCTGTGATGGCGCGGTTCGTCGTGGAGGCCGACGGAGGTTCCCGGGGCAACCCGGGGCCCGCCGGCTACGGCGCGGTCGTCCTGGACCCGGTGACGGGCGAGACGCTCATGGAGGCGGCCGAGTACATCGGGGTCGCGACGAACAATGTCGCCGAGTACAAGGGGCTGATCGCAGGCCTGAAGGCGGCGAAGGCGCTGGACCCGGCCGCGTCCGTCCGGGTCCGTATGGACTCCAAGCTCGTCGTCGAGCAGATGTCGGGCCGCTGGAAGATCAAGCACCCGGACATGAAGCCGCTGGCGGCGGAGGCCGGGCGCGTCTTCCCGACGGGCCAGGTCACCTACGAGTGGATCCCGCGCGAGAAGAACAAGCACGCGGACCGGCTGGCCAACGAGGCGATGGACGCGGGCAAGAAGGGCAAGCGGTGGGAGCCGTCGGCGTCCCGGGCGGCCCTGGACACGGGGGCGGCACGCAACGCGTCGCGCGGCGCCGCCGGTGCCTCCGCCCGCACGGCCGCCGGTGCGTCCGGTGGTGCCTCCGCCCGTGCGTCCGCGCCCTCGGGGCCTGCGGGTGACGCGGCGGCCGGCGCGGCGAAGGCGAGGGCGGCGCTCGCGGGCGGCCGCGCGCCGGGGGCAGGGGCGGGGGCCGGGGCCGGGGGCACCTCGCGCGAGCGGCATCTCGGCGCGCCGGCACCCGAGGAGCCCGCCGACGAACCGCTCACGACGGAGAACCTGCTGACGTCCGGGGTGCGGAAGCCGACTTCGGCCGCGTCGGACGCAGACGGTACGGGCGGCGGGGCGACGCTCCGTTCACCGCAGGTCGGCTGGGGTGCCTCCGCCGATCTCGGTGCTCCCGCGACCTTCGTGCTGCTGCGGCACGGCGAGACCGCCCTCACCCCCGAGAAGCGTTTCTCGGGCAGCGGCGGCAGCGACCCCGAACTCTCCGCGATCGGCCGCCGCCAGGCCGAGGCCGTCGCCGTGGCGCTGGCCGCGCGCGGCACGGTCCAGGACATCGTCTCCTCGCCCCTCAGACGCTGCCGTGAGACGGCCGCGGCCGTCGCCTCCCGGCTCGGACTGGACGTCACGGTCGAGGACGGCCTGCGCGAGACGGACTTCGGCGCATGGGAGGGGCTGACCTTCGCGGAGGTGCGGGAGCGCTACCCCGACGACCTCAGCGCCTGGCTCGCCTCACCCGCCGTCGCGCCCACGGGCGGTGGCGAGAGCTTCACGACGGTCGGCCGCCGGGTCAGGGCGGCGCGCGACCGGCTGCTCGACCGGTACCAGGGTCGTACGGTCCTGGTCGTCACCCATGTCACCCCGGTGAAGACGCTGATCCGACTGGCGCTCGGCGCACCGCCCGAGTCGCTGTTCCGGATGGAGCTGTCGGCGGCCTCGCTGTCGGCGGTGGCGTACTACACGGACGGCAACGCGTCGGTGCGGCTGCTGAACGACACGTCCCATCTGCGCTGACGCGCGGACCGGCCCCGGCCGGACCGAACCCGGCCGGACCGGGATGACGGACCCGGACCGCGATGACGGACCGGACACCGGACCGCGACGCCGGACCGGACCGCGACGCCGGACCGGACCCGCGATCGGGGTGGGCCGGGGCCGCCCGGTTCAGGCCGCCGTGCCCAGCGCCGCAGCCTCGCGCGCCAGCGACTCGACCCGCTGCCAGTCCTTCGACGCGAGCGCGTCCGCGGGGAGCATCCACGTACCGCCGACACAGCCCACGTTCGGCAGGGCGAGGTACGACGGCGCCTTGGCGGCCGTGATCCCGCCCGTCGGGCAGAAACGGGCCCGGGGGAGCGGGCCGGCGAGTGAGGTGAGATAGGCCGTGCCGCCCGCGGCCTCCGCCGGGAAGAACTTCATCTCGCTCACCCCGCGCTCCAGCAGGGCCACCACCTCCGAGACCGTCGAGACCCCGGGCAGGAAGGGCACCCCCGAGTTCAGCAGCGCGTCGAGCAGTGTGTCCGTCCACCCCGGGCTGACGAGAAAACGCGCGCCCGCCGTCACCGAGTCGGTCACGGCGTCGGCCGTCAGGACCGTACCGGCGCCGATCACCGCGTCCGGCACCTCGGCGGCTATCGCCCGGATCGCCGCCGTCGCGGCGGGAGTCCGCAGGGTCACCTCGATCGCCGGCAGCCCGCCCGCGACCAGGGCGCGGGCGAGAGGGACGGCGTCGGCGGCATCGTCGATGACGACGACGGGGATCACGGGGGCGAGGTCGAGCACGGAGGTCATGGCGTCATCCTGCCGTGCGCCGCCCATCCTCCGCAACGAGCGTTGCGCAGAGCGCAATCAGTGGAGTGCGTCGAGCGAGGGCATGGCCCGTCCCAGCCACCTCGGCCGTCCCAGCCACCTCGGCCGCCTCAGTGAATCTCCCTGACGACCACATCCAGGGCCCAGGGCCGGTCGGCCCGCTCCGGAGCCGTCGCCTCCACCACATGGCCGAGGTCGCGGAGGGCCTCCACCAGCGCCGCCGGGTTCTTCGGCAGGGCGCCCGCCGCGAGCAGGTCCCGTACCAGCCGGCCCTTTGTCGCCTTGTTGAAGTGGCTCACCACCGACCGCTTCTCCACCCCGGTCACCGGATCGGTCTGCGCGTGCAGCACCCGTACCCGTGCCGTGCGGCCGGCCAGTTCGCCCTTCGGCTGCCAGGCCGCCGCGTACGCCGACGACCGCAGATCCAGTACGGCCCCGCCGTCGGCCGCCTCCGGCAGTACGGACTCCATCGGCCCGCGCCAGTACGCGCCCAGCGCGCCGAGCCCCGGCAGTCTGACCCCCATCGAGCAGCGGTACGGGGGGATCCGGTCGCCCACCCGTACCGCGCCCCAGAGCCCCGAGAAGACCAGCAGCGACTTCGTGGCCCTGCGGCGCGCGGCGGTGTCGAGGGTGGCCAGGTCCAGCGCGTCGTACAGCACACCGGTGTAGATCTCCCCGGCGGGACGGGTGCCCGCCGTGCGCAGCACCGCGTTCTTGGCGATCTCGCCCCGTAGCCCCTCGCTCAGACCGAGCACCTCGCGTGCCTTCTCTTCGTCGCCCGCGCACAGTTCGACGAGCCCTTCCAGCACGGCGCTCCTGGCCTCGGCGAGCCCCGGCAGGGACAGGGACTCCAGTTTCAGCGGAGCCCCGCGCCCGGAAGCGGACTTGCCTTCCGACGGCGGCAACAGGACGAGCACGGGACTACTCCTCGGCGGTGCGGGACTCAGGGGCGTGGGAGCGCGGGGGTGAAACGGCGTACGGGAAGGGGGCGCGGCCCCCCCGCGCCAGGGTAGTCGCGGGGGCCGCGCCCGAAGCCCGGAGGGCCGTGCGCGACCGGCGGCCAGGGGCCGGGACGGCCGGGAGCCTGGACGATCAAGGGGCGGCCGGGCGCGCACCACGGGGCAGGGACGGTCAGCGGCCCGGGACGGTGAGCGGCCCGGTGGTCAGCGGCCCGGAACGGTCAGGGGGCGGCCGGGCGTGCCGGTGTCAGGGCGCTCGTGACCGTCTCCGGCCGGTCGGCGTGGAAGCGGATCACCCGGGCCCGCCCCTCCCGGCCCAGCGGCCGTACGAAGGTGACGGGCGCGGTCAGCTCCACCCGTACCGTCGTCTGACTGCCCACCACCAGCTCCAGGATCCCGTCGTCGGCGGGGTCGTACCGGATGAGCCCGCTGTCCGGGTAGCGCCGTTCGACCCGTACGGAGGCGATCCGGTCCGCGTCGATCCGCAGATCGAAGAGCGCGCCGTAACGGATCCTCAACGAGCCGTCCGCGCCCACCACATGGGGCCGGGTCACACAGCTCGCGTGGAGCGCCAGCACCATCAGTACGGTGTAGACGTCGAGCGCGAGCACGATCCGGTGCACCAGCGGCCAGGGGATCAGCAGCGCCAGCGCGACCGTCTCCACGACGGCCACGAAGAGCAGTCCGTACATCATGGCCGTCTGCGGGCCGGTGTACGGGACGGGGTGATCGCCTTCCCGTACCCCGTGCGTGCGGCGTACGGCCCACCGCCCGAGGCCGCCCATGGCCCGGATCTCGTGGGCGAGCAGTCTGCGCACGGGAGCGGGCACCGTCGTACGGAACGCCTCCGCGAGCGCGTCCCGGCGGGCGGCGCCGGAGCGCCGGGCGGCCGCGTAGCGCCGGCCCAGTACCACCGCCTCCAGGGCGAGCGCCGAGCCCACGACGGCCTCGGCGCCGAGCAGCACGGCGGCCGGGACGGGTACGCCCGCCACCAGGCACAGGACGAGGGCGATCTCGCCGCCGACGATCAGCCAGGCGATCGCCGCCGGGGGGCCCTTCACGGTCCTTTTCCCGCCGCTGTCCGTGTTCTGCTTCATGCCGGTTCCCCGTTCCGCTCCTGGCCGTGGCCGTGGCCCTCGTCCTGCTCCTGCTCCTGGCCCTCGGCCTGTTCCTGGTCCTGTTCCTGGCCCTCGGCCTGGCCCTCGGCCTGTTCCTCTTCCTGTTCCTGTTCCTGCTCTTGGTCCCCCTCCTGGCGCCGCTCCTCGGCGATCCGCGCCTGTGTCAGGAGGGTGTCGATCAGCCGGTGGACGACACGGCTCTGGGCCGGGGCGAAGTCGGCGAGCAGGGCTTCCCTGAACCCCGTGGCGACCGGCTCCCCTTTCTTCGCCGCGGTGCCCGCCAGCGCCTCGGCGGGTACGGCGGCGGCGATATCGGCGGCGAGCGGCTCGATCCGGGGATCGTCGGGCGGGGCGTCGGCGAGTTCGTCGAGCCGCCGGTAGAGGGCGAGGACATCGGTGTTCCCGGCCAGCAGACGTACACCGTCGTAGAAGCGTTCGCTGCCCTCCACCGTGTCGAGGAGCGTCAGCAGCTCACGGTCCTTGGCCGCCATCGGGGAGTCGGCGGCGGGCAGGGAGCCCAGCAGCCGGGCCAGGGCCGGGGACACCGGCGCCTCGGCCGACGGCGGGCTGCTCATCAGCTCGGCCAGCCGCTCGCGCCGGGCCCGGATCGCGGCTTCCTGCCGGGCCAGATCGTCGTCCAGCTCCCCCAGCACCTCGATCAGCTCGCGCCCCTGGTCGTCGGCGAGGACGTCCCGTACCTCGTCGAGACCGAGCCCCACCTCGGTCAGCCGCCGGATCCGGGCGAGCAGCACGGCGTCCCGTACCGAGTAGTCGCGGTAGCCGTTGGCCCGCCGCGCGGGCTCGGGCAGCAGGCCGAGGTGGTGGTAGTGCCGTACCGCCCGTGGGGTCACCCCGACGAGGTCGGCGATCTCTCCGATCCGCATGCACTCCAGTAGAGACCTTGACGCTACGGCAAGGTCAAGCAGCCGGGCCCCTGTCGCCGGGTGCGGTCCGGCCCGCGCCCGGCGGGTAGGATGGCCGGTACGGCAGACGAGCCGGGCGGACGGCCGCGTGGGGGTCTCATGGATCTCCCCGAGGAACGTCCGGGCTCCACACGGCAGGGTGGTGGGTAACGCCCACCCGGGGTGACCCGCGGGACAGTGCCACAGAAAACAGACCGCCGGGGACCTCGGTCCCCGGTAAGGGTGAAACGGTGGTGTAAGAGACCACCAGCGTCCGAGGTGACTCGGACGGCTAGGTAAACCCCACCCGGAGCAAGGTCAAGAGGGAGCACCCCGGTGCTCCTGCGCGGACGTTCGAGGGCTGCCCGCCCGAGTCCGCGGGTAGACCGCACGAGACCGGCGGCAACGCCGGTCCTAGATGGATGGCCGTCTCCCCGGCCGCCGCGAGGCGACCGGGCGACAGAACCCGGCGTACAGCCCGACTCGTCTGCCGCCCCCGCGGCTTTTCCCAAGAAAGAGCCTCCGCCTCGCGCCGATGGTCCGGCGCGGGGCGCGGCGGGTCACGGTCAGCCGATCGTCTGGCGGGTCTTCCAGTAACTGGCAGCTCCGATGATTTCGGTTCCGGTGCCGGTGAGGGCGGTTCTGGTGCCGGGGTGGAAGCGTACGGATCCGTCGGAGCGTACGGTCCAGATGTCGGGGATGCTGTCACCGTTGGCGTCGGGGGTGCCCAGGATGTGGGGGACCGTGGTGCTGGACCAGCCGGAGGCGCCGTACTGGGTGTCGGCTCCGCCGGCTGAATTTGCGGCCTGGGCAAGAGAGTTGAGGTCGACACCGCCGGATGTCGCTTTGATTCCGGTGCGGAGCAGCAGTCGTCCGGTTTCGTCGGTGCGGAAGATCATGTCGGTGACGCCGTCGCCGGTGATGTCCAGGACGGTGGCGATGTCCCGGTTGGTCCAGGAGGCGCCGGCGAGTCTGGTGGCCTGTTCCACGGTGGCGCCGTGGTAACCGGTGAGGACCCAGAACGTGTCTCCGACGGTGACGAAGAAGTCGGCTCTGCCGTCGTCGGTGGCGTCGCCCGCGGAGACGATCTGGGTGAAGGTGCTGGGGTCGGGGGCTCCGGCGGGGAGGAGGATCTCGCGGCGTTTGTCGATGTTGACGGCGCCGTAGCCGTCGCCGGGGTAGACCCAGAGCTTGCCGTCGACGCGGGCGACGAGGTCCTGGAGGCCATCGCCGCCGTAGATGTCTCCGTTGTGGGTGATGAGTGCGCCGTCGAAGTGGCCGGAGGGGGCACCGGTGTAGTAGGGGAGGTCGTCGCCGTTGGGGTCTTTGGCTGGGTTGTCGCGGTAGGCGCCGGGCATCGCGTAGTCCAGGTCGCCGCTGGCCTTGGTGAGGTCGCTGGTGGCCTGTGAGGGATACAGGTTGAGATTGCCGGCCTCGGTGACGGCCATCAGGTCGGGCATTTTGTCACCGGTGAAGTCGCCGAGGGTGTCAGCCTGGTCCCTGGGGCTGACGTAGAAGAAGTATTTGGTCGGTGCGGAGATGTTGCCGGCGCCGTCGACGGTGCGTACGTACAGGACATTGGGGCCCGCGGCAGGCGGTTTGGTGTTGGAGAGTGTCGCGCTGACGGTGGTCGCGGTGCCGGCGGTGCGGGACAGGGAGAACGGGTAGCTGGCGGAGTTGAAGCCGTACTCGTACCAGACTACGTCCGTGCTCAGGGCGCGGACGGTGAAGGATCCTGGGGTGCCGAACTTCTTCTCGCTCCAGATGCTGTCCTCGGGCAGGTTGCCGAAGCCGTTCTCGCTGTCGTCGGCGTTGGGGAAGTCGGTGGAGGAGACCTTGGGCGGTTTGGGCGCGGCGGTGTCCAGGATGAAGCGGCAGGGAGTGTTCTTGGGGGAGTAGTCGGAGCTCGCCCCCGTGTCGTCGAAGGCCCTCGCGCGCCAGGAATACAGCGTGTTGTTGGTCAGCTTGCTGGTGGGGAAGGCGGAGGTGGTGACGCGGGCGGTGCCGGTGGCCGAGCCCACGGACTTCTTGCCGGTGGTCTTGAGCAGGTCGCCGACGGTGTCCCACTTGCCCACCGGCCACAGGTCGAAGTCCAGGTAGTCGAGGTTCTTGTCCTTGTCGGTGGCCGAGGCGGTGAAGGTGATCTCACCAGCGCCCATCCGGGCGTACGGCTCCGTGGTGGTGCACTTGGCGTCCGGCCCGAGGTCGACTGACCGCCTCGCTGGCCGCCGCGGCACCCGCCACCGGCACCGTCTCCACCGGTACCACCGCCTACCGCCAGTCCTTCACCTTCGACTGGCTCGGCAGTCGCGCCACCCTCACCGAGCACGACACCGCCGACGCCACCAAGAACGTCACGTACAGGTACGGCTACGGCCGTGCGGAGCCTCCCGGCGCCCAGCCGCACACCCTGTCCTGGATCAGCTCCACGCCCACGGGCAAGGGCAGCAGCTACACCAATGACGCCGTCGGCAATACGAAGGTCCGCGATCTCGCCGCCACCACACAGCAGTTGGAGTGGACGGCGGAGAACAAGCTCGCCACGATCACGGACGACGGCGTCAAGACGACGTACGTCTACGACGCCGACGGCAATCGCGTCCTGGAGAACTCGGCCACCGGTTCGACCCTGTATCTGGGCGAGACCGAGCTGACGACGGACAGTACCGGCAAGATCATCCGGTCCTCCCGGGCCTACGCCCACCCGGGTGCCCCCACGGTCGTCCGTACCACCGTCAACGGGGCGACCACGGGCCATAAACTCAATGTCCTCATCGCTGACCACCTCGGCACCGCCAACACCACCGTCGAACTGGGCGGCACCCAGCCGGTCACCCGGCGGGCCTTCAAGCCGTACGGAGAGGCTCGCGGCCCCAAGCCCTCCACCTGGCCGAACAAACGCAGCTACCTCGGCGTCGGCATCGACGACGCCGCGACGGGCCTGACCCATATCGGCGCGCGTGAGTACGACCAGGCCGCGGGCCGCTTCCTCTCCGCCGACCCGGTCATCGACATCGCCGACCCGCTCCAGATGAACGGGTACGCGTACAGCAACAACAGTCCCGTCAGCAGCAGCGACCCCACCGGGCTGATGGCGATGGCCAACCGCAGTGGGGGCCCGAGTACCAACACCCCGGCGCCTCCGCCTCCGCCGGCCTCCTCGGGCAGCTCGACCACGGTCACCTACACCACCACCAAGACCGTCACGGTGACCAAGCCCGCCCCTTGCGACTGGCTGTGCAGGGTCAAGGGCTTCGCACGGGAACACGTCACCGTCATCACCGTCGTCACCGAGGTCGTCGTCGGTGTCGGGTGCGGCATCGGGGCCGCCGCCGCAGGCGCGGCTACCGCGGGAGTCGGCACCGTCGTCGTGGGAACGGCCTGCGGAGCCGCCGCGGGCTTCGCGGCCGGAGTCGTGGGCAACGCCATCGACCCCAAGGCCGACCACAGCCTCGGCGGCTACATGTCCGCCGCGGGCAAGGGCGCCGGGGTCGGAGCGGTCAGCGGGGTCGTCGGCGCGGGCGTGGGCAAGCTCGCCGGCATGGCGGCCGGCAAGATCGCCCAAACCGCCGTCGGCCAGGCGATCGGCAAGGGCCTCAAAGCAGCGGGCTCCAAACTCATGGGCAAGGGCGGCGCGTCAGCCCGAGCCGGTGCGGGCACGGCCAAGTGCTTCCTCGCGGGCACTCCGGTCCTCCTCGCGGACGGCACCTCGAAGAACATCGAGGACATCGAGGTCGGCGACAAGGTCCTCGCCACCAACCCGGCAACAGGCGAGACCAGCGCCCAGCCCGTCACCGAACTCCTCCCCTCCGAGGGCGAGAAGAAGCTCAACGAACTCACGATCACGACGGCCAGTGGCAACAAGAAGATCACCGCCACGGCCGAACACCCCTTCTGGGTGCCCCAGGAAAACGCCTGGGTCAACGCCGCCGACCTCAAACCCGGCACAACCCTCAGCACCCCCGACGGCACCACCGCCAAGATCGCGGCCAACCACGCGTACACGGACCACGTCCGCACCTACAACTTCAGCGTCGCCAAACTCCACACGTACTATGTACTCGCCGGGCAGACTCCGGTTCTTGTCCATAACGCCTGCGGAAGTAATACCGGGGGAACCTACGGGAGCCTGAAGCCAGCGAACCAGTCGGGCCTGCCTCCTCAAGAGATCAACCACATGCCTCAGAATGCGTCGACTCCTCTTGGGTACGACCGGGGGCCGGCAATTCGGATGGACAAGGTCGACCATCGGCAGGTTTGGTCGACGGGGCAGGGAAGTCGCGCAGAGCCCAAGGCGTGGCTTATGATGCAGCGTGAGCTCGTAGGCTCTGGTCGAATAGATGAAGCCATGCAGAATGACATCAATGACGTCACAACGCGTTTCCCGGGAAAATACAACAATGCGATTGGCGATATGATCGGCGCCCTGTCCGGTAATACTCAGTATCAGGCGCTGCGTACCGTCCCGCAACAAGTTCATGTGCAGTTGACCCTGTGGTGAGGGTACGAGGCGCTCCGGAGGTGGAGAATGGTGATTGATCTTGATCCCCCTCGAGGGGCAGGAGATCTGGCGATTGGCATGCCCATCGATGAGGCGGAGCGAGTCCTGCGGGAGATCCCGGGATTCATGCCGCCAGTCGCAGGGGAAGTTAGAAATAAGGGTTTTGCGCACTACGATTCGGAGTTGTCAATCTCCCTCGACTTCGATTCTCGCGGAATGGTGCGCGCGATCGAATTGTTCCGCCCCGAAGGTGATGTTCAGGTTACTTTCCGTGGCCTTTCTTTGTTCGAGGAGCCTGCAGATTTCTTGATTGCGCGGCTCTCTGAAATGTCCCGGATTGAAATTGGGGATGAAGGGCTGAATATCACGGCTCCTGATATCTTCATCGGACTCTGGAGGAGTGTGACTCCCGAAGATTCCGGTGGAGAAGAGGGGCGTTATTTTGAGTCGGTTCTGATCGCCGCTCCTGGCTACGGAACATAAAAAATTCGGCCCTGCCCTTCGATTTCTTTGGGTGGGTTGGAGTGAATGTTTTGGCCAGCAGCATTGAGATCCTCTTTGATCACTCTCGGGCCGCTGATTTGGAAGGCTGCTCGAAGGCGACTTCGCGCTCGGGTTAAATAATTGCAGGGCCTCACCGGAACAGTGTTCCGGTGAGGCCCCCGGGGCGGTTGACGGCAGTAGTTGACGGCAACGTCGGCGGATGGGTGCTATACGAAGTACTGGTTCGGTTGCGTCGTCGGGCTCGTCTGCGGTGAGCAGGTCGCGGGCCTCCTCCACGGTCGGGGGATCGAAGCGGCGTGGCCTGGGGGGTGGTTCGAAGTTCCGTCGGGCGCGGTGGTGGTGGGGTTGCGTCCAAAGTTTCTCTACGAGATCAAGGCGGGCCCCGCCGCCGGAGGTGGCCGAGCGTCGCCGAGCGACCCGCCGTCAGGCAGGCCGCCGACGCCTGCGACGGGTGCCGGCGGAGACCGGGCCCGCGCCGAGGGGGTGGGCCCGACCGATGCCCTCCGGCAGCAAGTTGTGGCGTAAGGACTCCTTGCTCCTGGCGGAGCAAGTTGTCGCCTGCGACCGTCCTACGGCCGGATCGCAGACACAGGGTCAGCCAGGGGGCCGACCCTCACGTCCGTTGCCGCACTCACCGAGGACGGTGGCTGAGGCTGCCTCCGGCGGGGAGCGAAGCTCCCCGACAGCCCGCCGTCGCCCGACCCCTCCGCCCCGGGTTGCCAGACCGTCGGGGCGCGAGGCAAGCCGTACGCCTAACGGGGGCCTCGACGGCCGACCGCCGATGCCCCCGGACCACGTGACTGGTCTATACCACCGACGGCAGTAGTGACGGCAACAACCACGGACAACCCCGGCCGTACCCGCACCCCAGCGGAACCGCCGAACACCGTTTGACCTGCGAAAACGCTGGTAGAGAGGGGCCGCTTAGCACACGTACTATGTACTCGCGGGCCAGACGCCGGTATTGGTGCACAATAAGTGCCCGAATCACATCGCAGAGGTTTCTGTCCTTGACTCGAATGGGAACGTGCGTGGTGCCGGGTCGGGTGAAGAAGGATCGGCGAGCTATTGGAGCGGCAGAACATCTGATGCCGAGAAAGCCCAAGGTAAGTTCAAGGGCGGCATGATGTCTCACACCGAGGCCCGGGCGACACGAGTTGCAGGATCGCCGCATCCGTACTGGAAGGCGGGAGATGATCCACTCCTCGGTCGCGCCCCTGCTGTAGCGGGAGATACGTACTATGTAGAGGCGCAACTGCCGCCATGTTCCTGGTGCGCACCCGTCATGGAGGAAGCTGCCACGAACACGGAGACCAATTGAGTCTATACATGGATGGATAGTGCGGGTACGCGTCAGTTCTGGTGGCGTGGCCCTAACAGTTAGGAGCTGGTCCGAGTGGTTGTGCTGGAGATCCGTGAAGTTGGCGTGGAGGATGAATCTCCGCTGCTGATGGTGGGGCTAGCCGAGTCCGCAGACGACGAAGGACGAGACTTCGTCTTCCAGTGCGATCTTCGCAGGAATGAATATCGCTCGGACAGTAACTGGCCTGAAGGTGATTCTTACTGCGTCACCAATCAAGCCGGAATGACGAATTATGGCGCCGTTCGTGAAATCGAACTTCGAGGCGACGTGTTGCGTGTCTTTTTCACGGCGGGTGCTGTCCGGGATCTACATCTTGAAGATTCCGAGTTTGAATTTCGGATTGATTCAGATGAATTCGATCGAGAAGAGTTCCGGCGTTGTTTGCGTAGCATTCTGACGTGCGGCCGACCTGAATATCATCCGACCCTGGTTGGGTTGTAGGTGGGTTCACGCAGCTCTCGATCTCGTCTATTGGCAAGTAGGCGTGAGTTGTTTAGAAGGTCTACTGTCTCCGGACGGTAGAAGTGCCTCGGGGCCCGCTGATATCAGCGGGCCCCGAGGAATTTGACGGCAGTAGTTGACGGCAACGTCAGCGGACCGGGGTTGCGCAGAGCGGTGGTTCGTCGCCGTCGTCGGGCTCGCTGGCGGTCTCGGTGGGGTTGCGGAGGGCGTGGCCGAGGAGATCATGGAACCGGATGCGGCGGAGTCTGGCCTGGCGGAGCAGGATGTTGAAGTGCCGTGTGAGGGTGGACCCTTCGATCGGGGCGCCGTTGAGGCGGGTGAAGACGTAGCCGCTCGCCTTCCAGCCCGTCCCTGCCGCTTCGCGTTCCTGGCGCTGCCGTTCGCGGTGCCGTTCGAGGGAGCGCAGGCACGGCGTCGGCAGGGCGATACGGCGTTCGGAGCTCTGGGTCTTGGTTGGCAGGGCGGTCAGGCCGCCGGAGTTGCTGCGCTGGAGGGTGCGGCGGATGCTGGCGGTTCAGCCGGCCAGGTCGAGGTCTTCCCAGCGCAGGCCGAGGAGTTCGCCCTTGCGGAGTCCGGTGCGCAGGGCGAGTTCGAATAGCGCCGCCAGCCGATGCCCATTCGTGGCGGTGAGGAGCTGGCGGGCTTCGTCGACGGTGAGAGGTTCGAAGCGTCGGGGGCGGGGTGTGCCGGTGCGGACATTGCGGGCGGCGTTGCGCGGGATCTCCTCTTCTCGGACGGCGTGCTCCAGGGCGGACTTGAGCACGGAGTGGATGTAGGTGAGCGTCAGTGGGGACAACAGCTTGCGGCAGCACTGGCCGGTGGCACAGCAGTGCGGCTGATCGCGCCGGGCGTCGATGCCGTGCGTGCAGCACTGGCAGGTGGTGCGGAGCTGGTTGAGCCAGGTGCGGATGTCCTTGGCGGTGAGCTTGGTGAGCTTCTTCTTGCCAAGGCCGGGGGCGAGGTACCGGTTGACGCAGGCGGTGTAGCGGGTGTGCGTGGTCTTGCGGAGCTGGTGGACGGCGACGTTCTCCAGCCAGTACGTCAGGTAGGCGGCCAGGCTGTCTTGCGCGGACGGGACGGGGAGGCCGCAGTTGCTGGTGGCGATCTTCTCGGTGAGCTTGGCGAGAGCTTCCTTGCGGGTGGTGCCGTAGACGCGGATGCGCTTGCGGGTGTTGCCGGGGGCGAGGACGTATCCGGCGGCTTCCCAGCGGCCATCCTTGCGCTGGTAGACGGTGCCGTCGCCGTTGGCGCGCACGCGGCGGGAGGCGGGGGTGTCTCGGGGGGTGGCCATCGGGCGGCGGCTTCCTGTTCCAGGCGGGTGCGGATGAAGTCGGTGAGCGCGTGGGTGGGGATGCGGCGGGAGCGGCCAAGGGTGATCGAGGCGAGTTGGCCGGAGCGGAGGAGGTCGTAGACGGTGGAGCGGCCGAGCTGGAGGCGGGCCATGACCTGGGGCACGGTCAGTAGTTCCTCCGGAGCCCCTCGGAGGCCGTGGCCATCAGCAGCCCCCTTCTGCCGCGAACTGCTGTTCCAGTTCTGGTGCCGGACGTGGGCGGCGAGGAGGGCGGCGCCGGGGCTGTAACCGGAGCCGAGATAGTCCCTGTGGCCGACGACGAGGGTGGTGTCCGGGGTACGCTCGGGCAGGCCGGTGTGGGCGTGGGCCTTTTTGGCGCGCCAGGCATGGCGGGCGTCGCGCAGCGCGCCCAGGGTGGTGGAGCAGGAGCGGGACTTGGTGGAGAAGTGACCCCGGAAGCCGAGCATGTGCGCCCACTTCCAGAGCTTGAGGTCGGCGAACTCGGGCAGCCTGCCCAGCTCCTAGCAGGTGCGGATCATCTGCCGCACGTGCCGGGTGACGGCGAGACGGGGCAGGGGTCGGGCCTGCCCGGTTCCGTCGCAGGCGGTGCACGGGAGTGGCGTCCCGTGGGGCAGGAGGGTTGCGCCGTGTCCCTGGCTGTGACGGGAGAACAGGGCACGGTCGAGGGCGCCGGAGGCGTCGGCGGACTTGGTGGCGCCTGCCAGGCTCTGACCAGCTTGATTCGCTGGGAATCGTCACTGGATGTCCTGATTGGCGCCGCCAACCGATGTGATCGATACGGAGGGCCGTCCGTACGCCTGGATCGTGATGCCGTAAGAGAGGTTCTACAGCGGTGTACCTCCGCAGAACTAGGACTTGTCCGGCCGATCATGTTCGGAGCCAGATGGTGAGGGCTGCCGCTGTTGCGGTGCCGAGGAAGATGTAGCCGCGCTTGTCGTATCGG